>NZ_JBSGXB010000520.1:0-3171 GCF_053609185.1 Streptomyces sp. NPDC054956
GGCCGCGGGGGCCCGGCGGGCGCCGGAAGGTACGGATGGAGCGGTGGAGCGGGGAGTGCGGGAGCCTGCGGTCCTAGACCAGGCCGTCCTTCTCCAGGGCGGTGCAGCAGGTGTCCGTGATCAGGCGGGTCACCACGTACGGGTCCACGTTCGCGTTCGGGCGGCGGTCCTCGATGTAGCCCTTGCCGTCCTTCTCCACCTGCCACGGGATGCGGACGGAGGCGCCGCGGTCCGAGACGCCGTAGCTGTACTCGTTCCACGGGGCCGTCTCGTGCAGGCCCGTCAGGCGCTCGTCGATGCCCGCGCCGTAGTTCTTGACGTGGTCCAGGGGCTTGCTGCCCTCGCCCAGGGACTCGGCCGCGCAGATGATCGCGCGGTAGTCCTCGCGCATCGCCTTCGTGGAGAAGTTGGTGTGCGCGCCCGCGCCGTTCCAGTCGCCCTTGACCGGCTTCGGGTTCAGCGTCGCGGAGACGTTGAAGTCCTCGGCGGTGCGGTAGAGCAGCCAGCGCGCGATCCACAGCTGGTCGGAGACCTCCAGCGGGCCGACCGGGCCGACCTGGAACTCCCACTGGCCGGGCATGACCTCGGCGTTGATGCCGGAGATCGCCAGGCCCGCCGCGAGGCAGTGGTCCAGGTGCTTCTCGACGATCTCGCGGCCGAAGATCTCGTCCGAGCCGACGCCGCAGTAGTAGCCGCCCTGCGCGGCCGGGAAGCCGTTGACCGGGAAGCCGAGAGGGCGGGTGCCGTCGAAGAAGGTGTACTCCTGCTCGATGCCGTAGATCGGCTCCTGAGCGGCGAACTTCTCGGCGACCGGACGCAGCAGCGCGCGGGTGTTCGACTCGTGCGGGGTCATGTCGATGTTCAGGACCTCGCACAGGACGAGGACGTTGTCACCGCCGCGGATCGGGTCCGGGCAGGTGAAGACCGGGTTGAGGACGCGGTCGGAAGCGTGGCCCTCGGCCTGGTTGGTGCTCGATCCGTCGAAGCCCCAGATCGGCAGCGCGTCGCCGTCCGCCAGGATCTTCGTCTTGGAGCGCAGCTTCGCCGTCGGCTCGGTTCCGTCGATCCAGATGTACTCAGCCTTGTAGCTCACGGGCCCCATCCTTCGGTGCGTCGCTCCGGCGCAGACTCTGCGGATGCTGCGTTGCGTCCTGCGGTTCGCGTGCGGCGAATTCGTTCTGCGGTGTAGACCGCAGCGTGCCCGCTCGCGATTTCTCTTCCGTTGCCCGTGTGTGAACCCCGTGTTACCGAGGTTTACGCCGCAGGTGGGCGCCGCTGTGCGGGTTGGAGTCCGGACACCCGTCCGGGTGGGGCAGACTGGGCAGGTGAGCATTTCGTACGATTTGAAGTCCACCGGAGATGCCGCCGAAGAGGCCGCGCCCGAGCCCCGCCCCCGCGTCGGACTGCTGGGTACGGGCCCCTGGGCCCACCGCACCCACGCCCCCGCGCTCGCCGCGCACGCCCACTCCGAGTTCGCCGGAGTCTGGGGCCGGAGGCCCGAGGCCGCGGCCGAGCTGGCCGACGAGTACGGCGTGAAGGTGTACGAAGACCCCGACGCGCTGTTCGCCGACTGTGACGTCGTGGCCTTCGCCCTGCCGCCCGATGTCCAGGCCCCGCTCGCCGTGCGCGCGGCCGCCGCCGGATGCCATCTGCTGCTCGACAAGCCCGTCGCCACGACCCCGGCCGACGCCCGCGCCATCGCCGATGCCGTCGTCGCCCACGAGGTCGCCTCGGTCGTCTTCCTCACCCTGCGCTTCGCCGAGCCGACCGCCGGCTGGGTCGCGGAGCAGGCGGAGCGCTCCGGCTGGTTCACCGGCGCCGCGCACTGGCTCGGCGCCGTCTTCCCGCCCGACGGGGAGCCCAGCGCCTACGCCGACTCGCCCTGGCGCAAGGCCAAGGGCGGACTGTGGGACGTCGGCCCGCACGCCCTGTCCGTACTCATCCCCGTCCTCGGCGACGTCACCTCGGTCAGCGCCACCCGGGGCCCCTCCGACCTGGTCCAACTGGCGCTGCGCCACACCTCGGGCGCGGCGAGCACCGCCGTCCTCAGCCTCAGCTCCCCGCGCGCGGCCGCCGGGGTGGGCCTGGAACTGCGCGGCGCCGAGGGAGTCTTCGGCCTGCCGGAGTGGAGCAACGTCCCGGGCGCCTACGGCCGCGCCCTCGACGCCCTGCTCGCCTCGGCGCGCACGGGGATCCCGGACGCCCGCGGGGCGGAGTTCGGGGCCCGGCTGACGGAGATCCTGGCGGAGGCGGAGGGGCAGCTGGAGGGGTGAGGGGCGGGGCGGGGCGGGGCGCACGGGTGCGCGCCGCCCCGCCTGTTCGCCTGCCTGTTCGCCTGTTCGCTCGCCCGCCTGCGCCCTCGCGTCACTTGATGACGGCGTTGGCCACGATGATCGCCAGCCCGATGGTGGCGTCGGCGACGCCGATCAGGATCGCGGAGCGGAGCCTGTAGCCGACCCGGAGCGCCACGAAGGAACCCCAGGCGAACAGCAGCGCGGTGTTCAGGCCGAGCCCGAGGGCGGTGACGCCGTGCGAGTCCCAGTGGGCCAGCCCGGCGACGAGCAGCAGCAGGACGGTGGGAAGAGTGGCCGCGATCATCGGCCACTCGTTCCACAGGGCCCGCGCGAGCAGCCGCCACCGATGGCCGGCGGAGCCGGCCTGGTGGGTGCTCATGTGGTGCGAGTACCCGTGCGCGAGCCCGGCGGTGGCGGCGGTGACGAGCACCCAGCTGGCGTCGTAGAAGGGCGTGTACTCGCCGCCCTTCTGATCGAGCGCGGCGAGCAGCCCACTGGCGAGGACGGTCCCGTAGACCCCACCGAACATCCAGTCGGCCCCACGCCGGGGCGGGGGAAGGGTCGGGGCGGTCTGCGGCGGCTGCGGCGGTGCCTGCGGCGGCTGCGGCTGAGACGACGCCTGCGGCGGCTGGTCGGTCACGGGGGCTGGTCCTTGGGGTGGTTTGTTCCCGTTTGGGATGACCCTGGCCAGCGTAGGGGGTGGGGGATGGGGTCCGTGTGAGGGGTGGGTCGGGAGGTGGGTCGGGGCCGGGGGTTGGCGGGGCCCAGGCGCTCGGTGGCTTTGACGGACCGGTGGGGGCGCCGGGTGGGCGGGGCCTGTGCGCGAGCTGGCTTCGACGGTGTCCGGGGGGCGTCCCGGGTGTCGAGTGTCCTTCCG
>NZ_JBSGXB010000521.1:0-3165 GCF_053609185.1 Streptomyces sp. NPDC054956
CTGTGCGACATGGGCAGTGCGGTGCTGACGGTGAGGTCCCTGCTCGCCGAGGAGCCCTCGCAGCTGCCCGAGGGCGCCCGGATCGTGGACGCCCCGTTCCTGGAGGGCGCCGTGGCCATCACCCTGACCTCGTCGATCGGCGGCGACCTCGACGCCGTCCTGGCCGCGGCCGAGGACGCCCGCGGCTACCGCAAGCGCTGACCGCGGGAAGACCTGAGGAGGGCGCCCCCAGGCAGGGGGCGCCCTCCCCGTGGTCCACGTCGCGATACGTCCGTGACACGGGAGCGCGGCAGGTCGGCAAAGCGGAGGGAAATTTACCGGCGGTCACCTGCGGTTATCGCACCCCGTGATTGCGCAGCGTTTACGCGGTCTTAACGCCGCGCCCGGCGGCCGGAGCGGTCCCGGACGATGGAATCCGCAGGTGAACAGCTCTTGACCTGCGGATCTCGTGGAGATTGCATGACGGCCCGGGAGCCACCGAACCACTCTTGCTCACCACCGCCCCGGAGGCGATACCGCTCCCGCGCTCACTCACCGCATCTGCCGATCGGAACACCGCACCGATGTCTGACACGATCAGTGCCCCCCAGGCCCTCGCCCCCGCCACCGGGCCCATCCCCCAGAAGCTCAAGCGCTCCATCGGCGTCGTCGGTGGAACCCTGCTCACGCTGTCGTGCGTGACGCCCGCCTCGACGCTGTTCGTCGTCGTTCCGGACCTCTTCTCCAGTCTCGGTACCTGGACCGCCCTCACCATCGCGATCGGCTCGCTGCTCTGCATCGGCGTCGCGTTCTGCTACTCGGAGCTGGGCACCCTCATCCCCAGCGCCGGCGGTGAGTACGCGATGGTGTCGACCATGTCCGGGCGGCTCGCCGGCTGGCTGGTCTTCGTACTGTCCCTGCTGGTCGTGATGATCGTGCCGCCCGTGATCGCCATGGGCACCGCCGACTACCTCGCCCCGGTGATCGACGTTCCGGCTCCGGCCGCGGGCGCCGGCGTGATGCTGCTCGCCACCCTCGCCGGTCTGCTGGACCTGCGGGCCAACGCTTGGATCACGGGCATCTTCCTCGTGCTGGAGGTCGTGGCCGCCGCGCTCGTCGCGGTACTCGGCTTCGCCCACAGCGAGCGGGGCGCGGACGCCCTCGTGCACGGCTCGGTGGCCGCCGAGGGCGGCGGCACTTCCACCGTCACCGCGATGATGGTCGTCTCCGGACTCGCCATCGCCCTGTTCATCACCCAGGGCTTCTCGACGGCCGTCTACCTCTCCGAGGAGCTGGAGAACCCGCGCCGCAACGTCCCGCGGACCGTGCTCGCCACCCTCGCCATCTCCACCGCCGTCATCCTGGTCCCGGTCATCGCCATCACCCTGGGCGCCCCCGACCTCGAAGCGCTGACCTCCGGGGACCTCGGCGCGATGGTGACCGCCTGGTCGAACTCGGCCGTCGGCACCTTCGTCAGCCTCTGCGTGGCCCTCGCCATCGTCAACGCCGGCATCGTCATGGTCATCCAGAACTCCCGGGTGCTCTTCGCCTCCGCCCGTGACAAGGCCTGGCCCGCGCCGGTCAACGTCGCGCTCTCGCGGCTCGGCCGGTTCGGCTCCCCGTGGGTGGCCACCCTGCTCGTCGGCGTTCCGGGTGCGGCGATGTGCTTCGTCAACCTCGACACCCTGTACGGGGTCACCGGCGTCTCGGTGACCGGCATGTACCTGCTCGTCGCGGTGGCCGCGCTGTTCAGCCGGCGCGGGGCGCACCGGGAGAGCGCGGCCTGGCGGATGCCGCTGTGGCCGGCCGTCCCGGTCGTGCTGATCCTGGTGTTCGCCTACATCCTGACCCAGCAGGAGACCCAGTACCTGCTGTGGACCGGCGGGATCACCGCCTTCGCCACCCTGTACTGGGCGCTGTACCTGCGCCCGCGCCAGGACACCCGCTGGCTGGTCAGCATTCCGGAGGACGAGGACAACCCGGCTCCGGCCGCGGTTCCCGCTCCGTAGCGGTCGACGGCGGCGGATCGCACGATCCTGAAGGATGCGGGGCCACGGGATGCACATCCCGTGGCCCCGCACCCGTTCGCGCCGCGTACGGGGTCACTCCCCCACCCTGATCACCACCTTGCCGAAGGGCGAGTCGGCGGCGTAGCCGCGGTAGGCCTCCCGGGCCTCCTCGAAGGGGAGCACGCGGTCCAGGACCGGGCGCAGACCGTTCGCCTCGACCGCCCGGTTCATCGCCTCGAACTGCGTCCGGCTGCCGACGAACACGCGCCGGATCGTCGCGAGGCTCGACGCGTAGGCGGCGTGGGAGATCTCGATCCCCGCCTTCGCGGCACTGGCGGTGATCAGCAGGGCGATCTGCCCGTAGAGCGAACTGGCCCGCACCGACTGCTCGATGGTGTCGGGACCGCCCGTCTCCACCACCAGGTCGGCGCCGCCGTCGGTGAGTTCCTTCACCTGCGCACCCCATTCGGGCGTCCGGGCATAGTTCACGACCGCGTCGGCCCCCAGGGCCTTCAGCCGGTCCGCCTTCTCCTCGCTCGACGTGGTCGAGACGACCCGGCAGCCCAGCATCTTCGCGAACTGCACCGCGAAGAGCGCGACCGGGCCGGTGCCGAGGGTCAGCACGCTCTGCCCGGGCAGCGGCGCTCCGCCCTCCCCGCCGGTCAGCGCGTTCCAGGCGGTGACCGCGGCGCACGGCAGGGTCGCCGCCTCCTCCCAGGTCAGGTGCTCCGGGACGCGCACCGCCCACTCCTCGTCGAGCAGCGCGTACTCCGTGAGCATCCCGTCGAGGGTGCAGCCGGGCTGGTCGACCAGGGCCGGGGTGATCCGGCCGTCGCGCCAGTGCGGGAAGTACGTGCAGGAGACGCGGTCGCCGACCGCGAACCGGGTCACCGCCTCCCCCACGGCGACCACCTCGCCCGCGCCGTCGCTCAGCGGGACCACCCCGGGTACGGCGGACAGCGGGTAGCGCCCGTGCAGGATCAGCAGGTCGCGCTTGTTGAGGGAGGCCGCCCGGACCCGGACCACGATCCCCGTGGGCCCGGCCGGAACCGGGCGCGGGCCGCCGCCGTCGCGCAGGACGATCCCGTCGATCCTGCCGAACTCCTCCAGGTGGTACGCGCGCATCTTCGCCTCCAGTCGGGCCGTCGGACCCCGTGTCCGATGACGTCGATGCTCC
>NZ_JBSGXB010000522.1:0-3134 GCF_053609185.1 Streptomyces sp. NPDC054956
GTTTCGGGAAGGGGCGGGGTGGGGGACAGCCCCGCAGGGCCCACGCCCGTACCCGAACCCGCGGGCGTGCCGTCCGCAGGGTCCGTACCGCGACCCGCAGGCGGCGAGCCGGGCGCAGGGTCCCATCCCGTCCCCGCGCTTGAGCTGCGCGGAGTGACGGCCGGGTATGACGGGGGGCTCGTACTCCACGGGGTGGATCTGGTCGTGCGGCGGGGGGAGATCCTTGCCGTGCTCGGGCCCAATGGGGCCGGGAAGAGCACCGCCTGCCGGGTGGCGGCCGGGGCGCTGGCCGTTGCCGGCGGTTCCGTCCACGTGAACGGGCGGGACGCCACCCGCGACGGCGCCGTCGGGCGCTCCCGCGCCGGGGTGCTGCTGGCACCCGAGGGCCGCGGGATCTTCCCCGCGCTCAGCATCGAGGAGAACCTGGCCCTCTACCTGCGGCACGCGGACGAACGGGACGCCGTCTACGACCGGTTCCCCCGGCTCCGCGAACGCCGCACGGTCGCCGCCGGCGCACTGTCCGGCGGGGAACAGCAGATGCTGGCCCTCGCCCCCCTACTGCAGCGCCCGCCCGAGGTGCTCATCGCGGACGAGCCCTCGCTCGGGCTCGCGCCGCGCGTGGTGGACGAGGTGTACGGGCTGCTCACCGAGCTCCGCGACGCCGGGACCGCGCTGCTGCTGGTGGAGGAGAAGGCGGCCGAGATCCTCGGAATCGCCGACACCGTCGCCTACCTCTCGCAGGGCCGCGTCTCCTGGTGCGGCCCGCGCTCCGAGGTGGAGGCGGACCGGCTGACCGAGGCCTACCTGGGGATGGCGACTTGACATCCTCCCTTCCCCGAAGGGAGGGGATTCCTAGCTCACTTCGCCTGACCGTCAGCGACGGGCAGGGCTTACAAGATCAGCACCAGCCGGGTTGAGACCAGCCCGGACGAGCATCACGCGGGCGGAGTTCTTGTCCCTGGGGGACACGAGCCCGCACGCGGTGCACGTATACGTTCTCATCGAGAGGGGGAGTGCGTGCTTGGCTCTCGCTCCGCACCGTGCGCAGTCCATCGTGGTGTGCGCGGGGTGGACCAGGTGCACGGTCCGGCCATGCTTGCGGGCCATCTCGACCAGGGCCGTCTTGGTCGCGCCGATCGCGGCGTCAGCGGCCTTGCGGGCCATGGTGGTCTTCGCAAGGAACTTCGGACGGAAGTCCTCCACGGCCACGTGGTCGAAGTCGCGGACGATCGTCTTGGCCCACTTGCGGCCCGTGTCCGTCCGCTGCCGGGCGATCTTCTTGGACACCTTGGCCGCGGCCTTGCGGGCCTTGCGGTACCCGGCGGTGTCGGGACGGTTCTTCGGGGTCCGGCGCCGGGCCATCTGGCGCTGGTACCGGGCCAGCTTCACGGCGGCGGTCTTGCCGTGCTCGGCATGCGGCAGGTCGTGGGCGTCGGAGGTGGTGGTGGCGGTCTCCTTCACGCCCCAGTCGATTCCGATGGCCCGGCCGGTCTGCGACAGCATCTCGGTCGCAGTGGGGACGACGAAGGAGCAGTACCAGTGCCCGAGGCTGTCCCGGTACACACGCACCGAGGACGGGGGCCCTGGCAACTCACGCGACCACACCACCGTCAGGATGATCCCGCCCGCCAGGTGGAGGCGGCCGTCCTTGAGGCGGAAGCCACGTCGCGTGTACTCCAGCGTCGGGGCGGTCTCGCGCTTGCGCTTGACGCGGGGCATCCCGGCCCGCTGCCGCATGGACACCTTCGCCTTGATGTCCTTCAACGCCTTGGCGCGGGACTTCCCGAAGTCCCGGATGATCTGCTGCTGCGGGACACACGCCCCCTCACGCAGCCACGTCAACGACTGGCGGGACTCGGTCAGCATCGCGGCGAGCTGCACGGGCCCGCACGTCGCCTTCCCGCCGCTGGCCTCGTTGCGCGCGTGGACCTTGCGGGACATCGCCACGCACTCGTTCCACACCCACCTGCACCGCGCCCACTCGGCGTTCAGCTTCGCGAGCCCGGTAGACGACACGCGCAGTCGGAAGGTGTACCGGGCATGCCTGGCCACCTCCTCGCCCATCACGTCACCCGTCATGGTCCGCAACGTAACACCCCTCACTGACAACGAAAGAGAGTGCAGGTCAGAACAGCATGCGCACCGAACTCCGGAGCTTCGCGCCTCCCCGCCGAGGACCCATTCCTCCCCGCCCTCAAGGACCGGGATTCCTGGGAAGTGGTCGATGACAACAGATCCCTACGTACTGGAGGCCTCCGGCATCGGTGTCCGCTTCGGCGGCGTCAAGGCACTGACCGGCGTGGACCTCGGTGTCCGCGCCGGTGAGGTGTGCGGCCTGATCGGCCCGAACGGGGCCGGTAAGACCACCCTGTTCGACGTCCTGTCGGGGATACGCCGCCCCGACCAGGGCCGGATGATGCTCGACGGGGTGGACATCACCCGCCGCTCCCCCGTCTGGCGGGCCCGGCACGGAATGCGCCGCACCTTCCAGCGCCAGCAGTTGTTCGGGCAGCTCAGCGTGGCCGACAACGTCCTCGTCGCGCAGGAGTGGCGGGGCGGGGGCGGCGGTTTCGCCGCCGATCTCGTCGCCTCCCCCACCCGGCGCCGCCGGGAGCGGGAACGGCGGGAGCGGGCCGAGCGCGTGCTCCAGGACTGCGGCATCGGCGCGCTCGGGACCTCGTACGCCGGCGGGCTGCCGGTGGGCCGCGCCCGGATGGTGGAGCTGGCGCGCGCCGTGGCCGATCCGCCCCGGGTGCTCCTGCTGGACGAACCCGCCTCGGGAATGTCGGCGCCCGAACGCGAACGGCTGGCGACGGTCGTGCGCCGGCTGGCCGAGAAGGAAGGCTGCGCGGTGCTGCTGGTCGAGCACAACGTCGCCTTCGTGATGGACCTCTGCACCCGAGTGGTCGTCCTGGACCTGGGAAGCGTCCTGGCCGAAGGCACAGCCGCCGAGGTCCGGGCCAACCCCCTGGTCCGGGAGGCCTACCTGGGCACGTAGTCCCCCGGAGCCGCCCCGTGCCGGGGACGGGGGCGGGGTGGGGTGTCGTCCGGGACGTAAAACGTGATTTGTGGCGCGCGAAAGGCCCGAACCTCCGAAGCTCACAGAGGGCGCCAAAAATCATGCAGTCCCGGAC
>NZ_JBSGXB010000523.1:0-3121 GCF_053609185.1 Streptomyces sp. NPDC054956
GTGCCGCCCTCAGCCCGGCGGGCCATCGTCCTCGCCGCGGCCCGTGCCTCGGGTCACAAGGTGGCGCCCGCGCCACAGGCGGCCGCGGCAGTGGTGCCGTGCACGGCTCCACCCTGCTCCTGCCCTCAGGTAGTCAGGTGACGGATGAACAAGCTCGGGATGGTCCGCCTCGTACCGATCGCCGTGGGTCGCCAGCATCGCCCAGTGCCAGGCCTCGTCGTGAAAGATCAGCCCTCGGTTGGCCGCTTCGGCGGGCTCGTACGGATACCGCACCAGGGCGGCTTCACCGGCTTCTTCCGGAGACAACCCGCCACAGCCCAACGGTAGGTTCAGCGCGAACGTCAGTCGAGACGAGCGTCGAGCTCAGGTCGATGCGGTGCGCGCACGCATGCGGTGCGCGGTTCGCAGTCCCTGGTTGGCGGCGGTTGCCACGAGGCCGCCGAGGGTGGTCTTGGCGAAGTCGCGGGCGGCGAGGCGTTCCAGTGCGGGCAGGGACCGGTCGTCGGCGGTGGAGCCGAGAGCGCGGCAGGCCAGTGCTCGGAGGTCCGGGTCGGGATGGGTGGTGAGGGTGATGAGGTCGTCCACCACCGGCGGGCCGAAGGCGGCGATCGCTGAGGCGAGATGACTGGCCCTCGGGTTCCGGCGCTCCGTCATGGCCTGCCAGAGCACAGCGAGTGCCCGGTCTCCGCCGATCTGGCCGAGCGCCATGGCGGCCCTGCTGCGCACCCGGCTGGTCTCGTCGTTCAGCCGGGCCGCCAGGGCTGGCACGGCGGTCTGTTCCTCAAGGAGGCCGAGCGCCTCGCAGGCACCCTCGCGGACCATCGGATCGGGATGCTCCAGCAGAGCGGTGATCAGCGGAACGGCCCGGCGGAAGCCGAGTTCGGCACAGGCGAGCGCCGACCACCGCACCCCGCGGTGCCCTGTGTCGGCGAGCGCGCGCAGCAGGCCCGGTTCGATGCTCGCGTCGCCGAACAGGGCGATCCGGTCGAGTGCCTTGGTCCAGACGGTGACGTCCTGCGTCCGGTGGTCGGAGGCGACCTCGGACAGGGCCGTCCGGGCCTGCGGATGGCCGAGCTCGGCCCACTCCAGCAGGGCGTCGATCGCCCGCAGTCGGATCGTACGGTTGCCGCTCAGCTCGGCGGCGTGGACGGTGACGAGGGATGTCGGCCCGTCCGGCGGGTGGCCGAGTGCGTCCCCGAGGGGGCCGGCGAGCGGTGGTTCGAGCTCGCCCAACCGCAGGGCCAGTGGGCCGATTCGGGTGCCGACGTCCGCGTCGTAGTGGCCGCCGCCCCGCAGGTTCGCGGCCAGCTTGGCGACCGTACGGAACAGCAGCCATGCGGGGTCCGATGAGGAATCAGCGAGGGCGTCGAGGTGGCCGGACATCGCCGCGGTGACGGCGGCCGGCGGGCGACCGGTGGCCTCCAGGACCGCCTCCGCCCAGGCCAGTGGCTCGCCCTGGCGCTCGTAGAGCTGGCGACCCCACAGACGGAGGACGGCGTCACGGTGGTCGGTCATCCCAGGATCGTTCCAGCAGGGAACACCGACAGCCAACGGGTTTTCCTCGCGGTCGGGTGGGTGACAGATCAGCTCGGCATTGTTTCGGCAGTCTTTTGCCACGGGCACCATCAATGGTCAGCGTCCCCTGGGGAATCGTGACTGCCAGGTGGCGATGGCTGTCTCGACGAACACAGATCGCACCGCCAGGCGACTCTCGTCGACTTCGAGCGCTGTCACCGTCGGATGCCGATTCGCCAGTCGGGCGGGGACGGGGACGAAATCGCAGCCCGCCTTCGGGCACCCGCCCCGCGCGTTGGCATGCGGGCCCTCCTCGAGCTGCAGCTCCGGGCCCGGCCCGCCGGAGAACCTCCCGGGCCGCGCCGTGCCGTGCCTCAGCCGCGGGACGGGTCCGGGAGGCCGGCGAGTGCAGCCGACAGCCCGGCGCGGGAGGTGATGCGGAGCTTGCGGAAGACACGGGTGAGGTGACCCTCGACCGTCTTGGTGGAGATGTAGAGGTCGGTGGCGATACGCCTGTTGCTGAGCCCGCCCGCGGCCAGCTCCGAGATGCGGCGTTCCTGCTCGGACAGCATGGCGCCGAGGGGATCACGGCGACCCTCACGGGGCCTGCGGGCGCCGATGCGGCGCTGGGCGTCGACTGCGAGCGCTCCGAGGTGAGCAGAGCCGACGGCGTCGGCGAGCTGCTTGGCCCGGCCCACGGCCGTATCGGCACCCTCGATGTCGCGTACGCCGGTGAGGTGGTGCCCGAGGAGAAGGCGAGCGTGGCACTCGGCGAGGACGAGGCCTCCTTCGGCGAAGAGGTCGGCGGCCCGGCGGGACGACTCGGCGGCGGCTGCCGCATCTGCGTCGACCGCCGCTTGGGCGAGTGCGCCGTAGCCGCGCTGCCCCGGCAGGTCGACGGATTCGGCGGATTCGGTCGCGCGGGCGGACCAGGCGCGGGCCGCACGCGCGTCGCCGAGGGCCACGGCCGCCCGGGCGGCCGTGGCGAACCACTGGGGGCGCAGGGCGTGCGTGGCCGCGGAGCGGTCCGTCCCGGTGACGGTCCCCAGGATCTCCAGGCACTCGTCGGGACGGCCCTGGTCGAGGAGGAGGGGCGCGAGGACGGACGTGGACAGTTCCCACAGCCGGCCGCACCGGCTGACCGGGCCGAGGGCCCGCTCGATGCCGGGAATCGCGGCGGTCGGGCCGCTTCGTACCGCCGTCACCGCAGCGCGCAGGGCCAGGGCGTGGCCGATGGACTCCGGCCGTTCGATGAGCCGGGCGGCTTCCTCGGCGTCCGCCGCCGATGCCAGGGCGCCGTCGAGGTCGCCGGTCGCCTGTTGGGCGTGGGACCGGTACAGCAGCAGGTGGGGAAGTACAAGGGTGTGTCCGGTCCGCCGCGCGACGCGCACCCCGCGGGCCAGGTGCCGTACGGCATCGCCGTGGCGCCCGCCCAGGACCTCGGCCAGCCCCAACTGGCCCACCTCGTCGAGGAAGGTCTCCAGTTCCACGTCGCCCATGGCGTCGATCGCCCCGGCCGCCTCCGAGGCACACGTCCGCAAGGTCGCGGTCCGGCCGCTGCGGGCGGCCCCCAGCGCGCGGCAGGCGGTGGCCGCCGTACGCGTCC
>NZ_JBSGXB010000524.1:0-3099 GCF_053609185.1 Streptomyces sp. NPDC054956
GTCCCGTACGGCGTGGCGGGCGTAGAGCGACGCCGCCAGCTCCTGCGCCCAGTCCCGGTACGGACCGCCGACGGCGTCGGCGAGGTCGAGCAGGAACTCGCCGTTGCCGGCCAGACCGTGGCAGGCCGCGGTGGGCGAGCTCCACCGCACGCCGCGGACCGCGACCGCGGCATCCTCCGCGGCGCGCAGGTGGGCCGGGTCCCCGGTGTCCTGCCAGAGCCGGACGAGGAACGTACCGACGCCGGATGCCCCGCTGCACCAGTGGTACAGCATGCCGCTGCCGGGGGCGTCGTCGCGGTCGGTGCGCCAGCGGGCCCCCCACGGGCCCCGCTCGGCCTCCGCGACGAGGGTGTTGCCGGCGTCCACGGCGGCCTCCAGGTACTTCCGCTCGCCGGTGGCGCGGGCAGCGGCGAGCAGGGTGTAGCCGACACCGGCGACGCCGTGGGCGAAGCCGAAGTGGCGGATGCCCGCGAGGGCCGAGTCGAAGTCCTTGGGGACCGGCCAGAACACCCGGTCGCCGTCGTACTCGGCTGCGGTCAGCAGGCTGTCGGCGGCCTCGGCCGCCCGCAGGCGGAACTCCTCGCGCCCGGTGGCGTGCCACAGGTGGAGCTGGGTGAGCGCGCTGCCGGCCGTGCCGTGGCAGACGTCCGGGTTGGGCCAGTGGACGGGAAGGGCGAGGGCCAGCTCGGCGGCGTGGTCGGCCAGTTCGGGGTCATCGAGGCGCAGGGCGGCGTCGTGCAGCGCCCAGGCGGTACCGGCGCGCCCGAAGTAGAGCCCGGGCAGCGGGTTCGGCACGTCGGCGCGGCGGCGGTCGAGCCAGCCGGCCACCTGCGACAGGACGGCGCGGCGCTCCTCGCGGGCCCCGGCGGGGCCCGCGAGGCTGTCCGCGTCGCTGTCCGCGTGGGTGTCCGCGAGGGTCAGCAGGCCGAGCACGCCGGCGGCGCCGTGCTGCACGTTGCAGGCGTCGGAACTGCTGCCGAACCCGGTACTGGGCCACAGGCGCGGGGTGCCGTCACCCGGATCCGGGAGGGTGGCCAGCAGATGGGCCAGGCCGTCGTCGACCAGGCGCTGCTGGAGCGCGGGGTCGAGCCGGTCGGCGGGGAGCTGCGGGTCTGCGGGGAGCCGTCGGTCGGCGGAGAGCTGCCGGTCGGCGGCGCCGCCGGGCGAACCGGCCGTCCGGGGCCCGTCGTTGCCGGAGCCGGCCTCGGACGCGAGTGCCACGGGGGCATTGGCGTCGAGCCCGTCCAGGAACTCGCCCAGCCGGGCGAGGGTCCACCGGGCTCCCGGATCCTCATGGGTCAGCCCGAGCACGGCCGGTGCCAGCAGTCGGGCGGCCCGGTTGTGCACCCCGCTCATCGTGAGCAGCCCGGCGAGCTGCGGCCGGGGGGAGGAGGGCTCGGGCCGGCTCTTGGGGAACGTGGGCGCGGTGCCCACGGCCAGGTAGAAGAGGGCCCCGCCGAGGGAGTAGAGGTCCGACTCCGGGCCGGGCATCGGGCCGAACCGCGGCCCGCGGAGCACCTCGGGCGCGGCGAACCCGTCGGTGTAGCCGCGCGTGGCCCACTGCCCGGGCCGGACCGCCAGCTCCGGGTCGATCAGCCGCAGCTCTCCGTCGGGCCCCACGATGATGTTGTTCGGGGTGAAGTCCCGGTAGACCATGCCCAGTTCCTGCACCCGGCCCAGCAGCGCGGCGAGCCGGCGGGCCATCTCGACCACCCGCGCCGGCTCCAGGCCCGCCGTGCGGCCGGTGAGGTCCAGCTCCTCCTGCACCCATCGGGTCAGGGTGCTCCCGGGCAGCGACTCCTGGACGAGGAAGGTGTGGCCGTCCAGGTCGAACAGTTCCACGTGCCCGGCGGCGATCCCGTCGAGCTCCGCCAGGGCGGCGGACTCGCGGCGCAGCGCGTCGCGGGCGTCCTCACCGGTCACGCGGGTGCCGACGTGCGACCGGGCCTGCTTGACCACCACTTCCGCTCCGGTCCGGTGGTCGAGCGCCCGGTAGATGCCGCCCCGGGCCGAATGCCGGATCGCTTCGCGGATCTCGAACCGGTCGGCGAGCAGGACCGGCCCCGGAGCCCTGGGAGTCGAGGGTGCCGCGGACGGCTCCGCGGGGAAGGGCGACACCGCCCAGGCCGGCGGGCAGAACCACGGCTTGCGCAGGTCCTCCGCGGTGGTGCCGTCCGGCGCCTGGACCCGCAGCTCGTGGCTGCCGTCGTTGGTCAGCACCGGCACCCCGCCGTACACGCCGTAGCGGTAGTGGACCAGGCTGCCCGGGCGCAGCCGGCGGTCGGAGAGGATGGCCGGGCCGGGCAGGCCGGCGGTGGCCTCGTCCAGGGCGGCGGCAAGCCGGCGCAACTGCTCGTCGTCCGCCGGGTAGCAGGTGACGATCTTCCCGCACTGGGCGCGGTCGTAGCGGTCCGAGGTCATCTCCTCCACCACCGCGATGCTCTTGGCGAACTTGAAGCCGCAGCCGGCCGCGACCAGGACGGTCGCCGCGCGGTGCACCACCTCGGGCGCCGACAGCCGGGTCGCGGACAGGTGCAGCTTCCAGCCCTGGATCCGCTCGTCCCGCTCGGGCGGCATCACCCGGCACCAGGCGTCGTCCTCGGTGACCGTCCAGTCGTGCGCACCGTGCTCGGCGAGGACCGCCCGTGCCAGGCCCTGCAGACGGAATCCGTCCGCCGCGCCGGCCGTCGCGCGCTTCTCGCCCGACCCTGCGACCTGCTGCACCAGCTGCCTCCCGTCCGTGTGTTCTGCCGGCCGCGCCACCGCGTCCGCCGGCCGGCGAGGCATGCCTCGCCCCGGCAAGTCGGTGGGTGGGGGGCCGTGTTCACCGGCGTCCGCCGGGCACAGGTAGGAAGCTAGTGCGGCGGGTGCGCGCCGCAGATCGTGGAATCCCGCAGGGCGGACCCGTATGGGGTGGACCGCGGGAGGACTGCGGGAAACCACGACACGTACGTACGGGGTCCCGCGACAGGTCCGTGCGAGGGGCCGCGAAACGGGTCGGCCCCCGGGGGGTCCCCGGGTGCGCGGCAGGGCCCGGGGGCCAAGGGTATGGGTGTCGGCCGCCGTGGGCACCCCCAGGGGGGGGGGTGCGACGGAGTG
>NZ_JBSGXB010000525.1:0-3056 GCF_053609185.1 Streptomyces sp. NPDC054956
GGAGGTACGACAGCGTCTCCGTCAGGCACCACTCCGCGATCCCGAGCTGCTCCGAGGCGAGCAGCCCGGCCCCCGAGAGCAGCGCTCCGGCGATGGCCGCACGGGCGGTCGCCGGGTCGGCCAGCCGGGTTCCGGCGGCGCCGTCGAGGGTGACCGTGGCCAGCGGCCGGGTCAGGTCCAGGGCGACGAGCGGGGTCAGCCGGGCGTTCTCCGCCGGGACGGCGTACAGCCCCGTGTCCGCGAGGACGAGCAGCACGTCGGCGGCCACCGCGTCCGCGACCGTGCCGACGGTGCCGCTCAGCCTCCCCGCGCCCGTGTCCCGGACCGCCACCGGCAGGGGTGCGCCGGGGGCCAGGGTCAGGGGCAGCGCGGGTGCGCAGATCCGCCGGCCCGCCGCGAGCTCCCGCAGGAGATCGGCCGGCTCCGGGCCGTCGCAGCCGAGCAGGATCTCCGTCGCGAGGACCGCGCTGGTGAGGTAGGGGACGGGCGCCACGGCCCGGCCGAGCTCCTCCAGGACCACGGCCGCCTCACGGTGGCTCGCGCCCTGGCCGCCCAGCTTCTCCGGTACGAGCAGTCCCGCCGTGCCGATGTCGGTGGCGAGCACCCGCCACAGGGCGGGGTCGTGCGGGCGGCCGCCCTCGATCCGGGCGAGGATGCCCGCGGCGTCGCAGCGGGAGGCGAGCAAGGAGCGTACGGCCGCGCGGAGTTCCTCCTCCGCCTCGGAGTACAGCAGGTCCAGGGGGGCTGCGCTCATCGGGCCAGGTCCTTCCACGCGATGTCCTTGTCGTCGCGCGGTTCGGCGGGCAGGCCGAGGACGCGTTCGGCGACGATGTTGAGGAGGATTTCGCTGGTGCCGCCCTCGATGCTGTTGCCCTTGGCGCGCAGGTAGCGGTAGCCGGCGTCGCGGCCGGTGAAATCGACGATCTCGGGGCGGCGCAGGGTCCAGTCCTCGTACAGGAGTCCTTCCTCGCCGAGGAGTTCCACCTCCAGTCCGCTGATCTCCTGGTTGAGGCGGGCGAAGGTGAGCTTCATCCCCGAGCCCTCGGGGCCGGGCTGTCCGGCGACGAGCTGCTGGCGCAGCCGCTCCCCGGTGAGGCGGGCCACCTCCGCCTCGACCCACAGCTCCAGCATCCGCTGGTGCAGGGCGTGCGTGCGCAGCTGCGGGCGCTCGCGCCAGGCGGCGGCGACCGGGGCGATCATGCCGCCCTCGCGCGGGATGCGCATGCCGCCGATGGAGACGCGCTCGTTCATCAGCGTGGTGCGGGCGACGGCCCAGCCCTGGCCGACCTCGCCGAGGCGGTGGGCGTCGGGGATCCGGACTCCGGTGAGGAAGACCTCGTTGAACTCGGCCTCGCCGGTGATCTGGCGCAGCGGGCGCACCTCGACGCCGGGGGCGTGCATATCGCACAGGAAGTAGGTGATGCCCTGGTGCTTGGGCAGTGCGGGGTCGGTGCGGGCGATCAGGATCGCCCAGCGGGCGGTGTGGGCGCTGGAGGTCCACACCTTCTGGCCGTCCACCACCCAGTCGTCGCCGTCGCGCACCGCGCGGGTGCCGAGCGCGGCCAGGTCGGAGCCGGCGCCGGGCTCGCTGAAGAGCTGGCACCAGACCTCGGCGCCGGTCCACAGGGGGCGCAGGAAGCGCCGCTTCTGCTCCTCGGTGCCGTACGCGAGGATCGTGGGCGCTGCCATGCCGAGGCCGATGCCGATCCGGCGCGGGTCGTTGTCGGGGGCTCCGGCGGCCTCCAGTTCTCCGTCCACGAGGGCCTGGAGGGTTCGGGGCGCGCCGAGTCCGCCGAGGCCCTCGGGGTAGTGCACCCAGGCGAGTCCGGCGTCGAAGCGGGCCCGCAGGAAGTCCTCGCGGCCGGTGGTGGCGGGCGGGTGCGCGGCGAGCAGTTCCCGTACGCGGGCGACGAGCTGTTCGGCGGTGGGCGCGGCGGCCGTCATCGCGGGCCCCCGTCCAGGGCCGGTACGACGACCAGGCGGCCGGTGGTGGTCCCGTCGGCGAGGCGCTGTACGGCGTCGGCGGCCCCGGCGAGCGGGACACGTTCGCTGACCAGCGGTTTCACGGTGCCTTCGGCGGCGAGGCGGGTGAGCTCCGCGTGGCAGGCGGCGATGGCGGCGGGGTCCTTGGCGGCGTAGAGGCCCCAGTGCAGGCCGAGGATCGCGTAGTTCTTCACGAGGGCGTGGTTCAGCGCCGGGGCCGGGATGGTTCCGCTCGCGAAGCCGACGACGACGATGCGGCCCTCGAAGGCCACGCATTTGGCCGAGGCGGTGTAGGCGTCGCCGCCGACCGGGTCGTAGACGACGTCCGCGCCGCGGCCGCCGGTGAACTCCTTGACCCGGGTGACGATGTCCTCCGCCGTGCGGTCGATGACCAGGTCGCAGCCGAGTTCCTCGGCGGTGCTCGCCTTGGCCTTGCCGCCGACGACTCCGATGACGGTGGCCCCGGCGGCCTTGCCGAGCTGGACGGCGGCGCTGCCGACCCCGCCGGCGGCGGCGTGCACGAGGAGGGTTTCGCCCGCCTGGAGGCGGGCCCGGCGGTGCAGGCCGAACCAGCCCGTCTGGTAGCCGATGTGCAGGGCGGCCGCTTCGGCGTCGTCCAGGGTGTCCGGGGCGGGAAGCAGGGCCCGCGCGGGGGCGGTGACGTACTCGGCGAAACCGCCGTGCGGCAGGCTCGGGTTGGCGATGACGCGGCGCCCGTCCTCGGTCTCGCCGCAGATCTCGACCCCGGGGGTGAAGGGCAGCGGGGGCCGGATCTGGTACTGGCCGCGCACGAGCAGTGCGTCGGGGAAGTTGACGTTGGCGGCGAGCACCTTGAGCCTCACCTCGCCCTCGCCGGGCACGGGTTCGGGAACCTCTTCGAGGCTCATGGCCTCGCGGGGCTCGCCGGGGGTGTGTACTCGCCATGCCTGCATCCGGGGCCTCCAGCCGCCGACGGGGAACCACGCCTCGCGGGCATACTAAGCGGTCGCTTGCACGCCTGGGAACCAGGGGGAACCCACGGGAACCGGTCCGTCCGGCGCCACCTGCGCCAAACCGGCCGTCCCCGCCCCGTC
>NZ_JBSGXB010000526.1:0-3052 GCF_053609185.1 Streptomyces sp. NPDC054956
GCAGGTCGCCGACCTGGTGGCCGGGGTCCGGCGACGGACCCCCGGCGGTGTGCTCCTCGCGGCGGGCGGCGACTGCGCACTGGTGCCCGTCCGTGCCCAGGATCCGGCGGCGGCCATCGCCGCCGCGGCCTACGGAGCCGCCCGCTCGGACGTCGTCGCCGAAGTCGATCAGGTCGTCGTGGCCGGGAGTCGCGGCGAACTCGACCGGCTCCTCGGACTCGCCCGTGAACAGGCCCTGGCCCGGGTCGTCGCCGCCGGTGCCGCCCCGGACACCGCCCGTGTCGCGTTCGCCGCCCACACCCCCGTGTCCTACCTGCCCGAGGGTGTTCACCGCCTCCGCGTCCGCGCCGCAGGATCGCCCTCGGGAACCCCGTCATGACCCGTGGCCGCCGCACATGACGCCCGGGGAGCAGACCGCGCTGGACGCCGCACGGCTGGAGGAGCTCGCCAAGGGGGCGCTGGTGCTCGCGGCGGGCTCCGAGCACTCCTCGTACCGGGCGAGCCTCGACTGGGCGCGGGCGGCGATCGCGGAGCACGGGCCGGTGCCGCTCATCCGCCCCGGCGAGCTGGGCTCCGGGCGGATGTGCGTCACGGTCAGCCTGCTCGGCTCCTCGGCCGCGCTCGCCGAGCAACTGCCCACGGGCGAGGAGCCGGGCCGGGCGGTCCGGGCGCTGGAGCGCCGCCTGGGCAAAGGGGCGGACGCCGTCGTGCCGCTCAACACCGCGGCCGAGAACGCCCTGATCGCGGTCGTCACCGCGGCTTCCTGCGGGCTGCCGCTCGTGGACGGGGACGGCTGCGGACGCGTGCTCCCGCTGCTGGAACAGACCACGTTCACCATCGCCGGGATCGATGTCGCCCCGGTCGCCCTGGCCACGCCCGCCGGGGACGTGGTCGTCGTGGAGGCGGCCGGCAGTCGCGTGGAGGAGCTCGTACGGCCGCTGGTCCTCGCGGCCGGAGGCTGGGCGGTCGCCGCCTGCTACGCCATGGACGGCGAACGACTGGCGGCCGCCGTGGTTCCGGGCACGGTGAGCCGGGCGCTGGCGGCGGGGCGCCCGGCGCACGGTGACCCCTTCGCGCGGTGGGAGCCGCGGCCCCGTCGACTGGGCATCGGGCGGATCACCGCCGTGGAGCACCCCGCGGCGCCCGGGCCGGTCACCGCCGGGGGCACGGCGCTGCCGTCCCGGCCGACCAGTGTGGTCGTCTCCGAGACCGAGGGCCTGCACCGGCGGTTCCGCCTGGAAGCCCACAACGAGGTGCTGCTGGTCCTCGCCGACGGCGCGCCGGCCGCGGCCGCGCCGGATCAGATCCTGATGCTGTCGGCGGCCGACCGGCGGGTGCTCGACGTCGAACGTGCCATGCCCGGCATCGAGGTGGAGATCGTCGTGATCCCCGCCGCACCCGCCTGGCACACCCCGCAGGGGCGCCGACTGGCGGCCGCCGGTGGGCTCCTCCTGCTGAGCCCGGAGCCGGATGCGTCGGATGCGCATCATCCGGCCGCGGAACGACCCGAGGAGACCCGGTGGTGAGACGTCCCGACCTGCCCGCGCCCATGACCGTGGCGGAGCTGGTGCAGTACGGCCCGCTGCCGGGCGTACGCATACTCGGTACGACGGGGCGCGACACCCAGGTCCTCGACGTGCGCATCGTCGACCGGCGCGAAGCCCTCGACGATCTGCGCCCGCACACCGCCGTCGTCCTCACCGAGGCCCTCGCCCGGTCGGGGTGGATCGTGGAGATGGCCCTGCGCAAGGCCTGGGAGCAGGCGGCCGCCTGCGTGGTCGTACCCGAGAATGCGGTGGCCGCGCATCCGCCGGGCGCACTCGCGGACCGCCTCGGCGTTCCCCTGCTGCTGATCGGCGGCGACGCCTTGGAGGGTGCCGTACGGATCGCCTCCGCGGTGTCCAGGCCGGACGCGGGCCGGACCGCGCTGCTGGCCGACGCCGCCCAGCGCCTCGCCGCCGCCGGCCCGCACGCCGAACGCGTACTGGCGGCGCTGCACACGGCGCTGCCCTCGACATCCCTGGCCCTCACCGATCCGGTGGGCGGAATGCTGGCCGGGCGGCGGGCCGCACTCGACTCCGCGCACCCGGTGCGGCTGGACGTGCCGGGCCCCGACGGGCACCCGCTCGCGGTTCTCGTCGCGGACTCCCGTTCCAAGGAGGCGGGTTGGGCGTCGACCGTCGAAGCGGTGCTGCGGCTGGCGGTACCCCCGCTGACGGCATGGGCCGCCACCCGCCGCCTCGCGGAGGAACAGCTGGAGCGCCGCAGCGAGTTGCTGCTGCACCAGCTGACGCATCCCTCCGAGGAGCTGGAGGACGACCGGGCCCGTGTCCACGTCCGGGCCGAGGCCGCGGCGCTCGGCTGGCCGCTGGCCGGGCCTCTGATCGCCTTCGCCCTGCGGCCGGCCATCGCCGCGGACGCCGCCGCCGGGCCCGCGCCGGGACCCGCGCTGCGTGCGCTCTGGGCCAGGTACGGCATCGGCGGACCGCTCATCGCGTACGAGGACTGCTGGGTGTCGTGGCGTTCCGCGGCAGTCGGCGGTGCGGCACCGGACCCGGAGGTGTGGCTGAGGCAGGGCGAGGCGCAGCTGCGTACGGCCGTCCGGGCGATCGGTGACCAGCTGCCGCTCGCCGGGGGAGTGGCCGGTCCGGCCGGCGGCACCGGCACGCTGGGCGTGGCGCTCGCCGACGCCAGGGCCGCCGCGGCGGTCGCCGCGGTACCGGGGGCGGTGGTCCGCGCCGACCGCATGGGGCCCGCCCAACTGCTGTCCGCGTTGCCCACGGAGGCGCTGCGGCGGCCCGCCGAGGTCGTGCTGGCCCCGCTGCTCGCCGCGGACCGGGACGGAACGCTGCTGCGTACGCTGGCGGTCGTTCTGGACCAGGGCGCCGCCCCCTCGGCGGCGGCGGAGATCCTCGGCGTCCACCGGAACACGGTCGCGGCGCGCATGGAGCGCGTCCGCTCGCTGGGCTTCGACCCCGAGGACCCCGCCCAGCGGCTCCCCCTGCACCTGGCCTGCCGCGTCCTGCTGGCCGGGTCCTGAGCAGGGAGCAGG
>NZ_JBSGXB010000527.1:0-3046 GCF_053609185.1 Streptomyces sp. NPDC054956
CCTTACGGGTGGCACGGCGGCGCGGACGCGCCGGCGCTGCCTCGGCCACGGGCTCCACCGGGGCCTCGACGACGACCGGTGCGGGCTCGGGCTCGACCACGGGCTCGGACTCGACGACCTCGACGACCGGCTCCGGGGCCTGCACGGCCTCGGCCGGGGCGCCCGCCGGGGCGGTGGCCTTACGGGTGGCACGGCGACGGGTGCGGCCCTTGGGGGCCTCCTCCACGACCGGCTCCACCACGACGGCCTCGACCTCGGGCTCGACGACGTCGAGGACCTCGACGACCTCGATCTCCGGCTCGGGCTCGGGCTCGGCCACCGGCTCGGCCACGGGGGCCGGGACGACCGCACCGCGCGGGGCGCCCGCCGGAGCGGTCGCCTTACGGGTGGCACGGCGGCGGTTGCGGCGCCCGCTGATGCCCGCGGCGGCCTCGGCCTCGGCCGGGCTGCTGTAGAGCTCCTCGTCGGCGACGAAGGGCGGCTCGGGCAGCGCCACGGGGGCGGCGGCCTCGGCAGCCACCTCCTCCTCGGTCTCGATCTCGTAGGCCTCGGTCTCCAGGGCCTCCGAAACCTCGACGGCGTGCTCGTGCTCGTGCTCGTCGGCGCGGCCACCGCGGCGCTTGGAGCGCTTGCCGTTGCCACCGCCGCCGACCACGGTCGGGGTCTCCATGTGCACGATCACACCGCGGCCGTTGCAGTGGACGCAGGTCTCGGAGAAGGACTCCAGCAGACCCTGGCCCACCCGCTTGCGGGTCATCTGGACCAGGCCCAGCGAGGTCACCTCGGCGACCTGGTGCTTCGTACGGTCGCGGCCCAGGCACTCCAGCATCCGCCGCAGGACCAGGTCGCGGTTGGACTCCAGGACCATGTCGATGAAGTCGATGACCACGATGCCGCCGAGGTCGCGCAGCCGCAGCTGGCGCACGATCTCCTCGGCCGCCTCCAGGTTGTTCCTGGTGACGGTCTCCTCGAGGTTGCCGCCCTGACCGGTGAACTTGCCGGTGTTGACGTCGATGACGATCATCGCCTCGGTCTTGTCGATCACAAGCGAACCGCCCGAGGGCAGCCACACCTTGCGGTCGAGCGCCTTGGCGAGCTGCTCGTCGATCCGGTACGTCGCGAAGACGTCGACCTCGGAGGTCCAGCGCGACAGCCGGTCGGCCAGGTCCGGGGCCACGTGGTTCACGTAGCCGTGGATGGTCTCCCAGGCGCTGTCACCGCTGACGATGACCTTCGAGAAGTCCTCGTTGAAGATGTCGCGCACGACGCGGACGGTCATGTCCGGCTCGCCGTAGAGCAGGCTCGGCGAAGAGGTCGAGATCTGCTTCGACTTCTTCTGGATGTCCTCCCACTGGGCCTGCAGACGCTCGACGTCGCGGCGCAGCTCGTCCTCGCTCGCACCCTCGGCGGCGGTGCGCACGATGACGCCCGCGTCCTCGGGGACGATCTTCTTGAGGATGGTCTTCAGGCGCGCGCGCTCGGTGTCGGGCAGCTTGCGGCTGATGCCGGTCATCGAGCCCTCGGGCACGTAGACCAGGTAGCGGCCGGGCAGAGACACCTGACTGGTCAGGCGGGCGCCCTTGTGGCCGATCGGGTCCTTGGTGACCTGCACCAGGACCGACTGGCCGGACTTCAGGGCGGACTCGATGCGGCGCGGCCCGTTGGCCATGCCGAGCGCCTCGAAGTTGACCTCACCGGCGTACAGGACCGCGTTGCGGCCCTTGCCGATGTCGATGAAGGCGGCCTCCATCGACGGCAGCACGTTCTGGACCTTGCCCAGGTAGACGTTGCCGACGTACGAGGTGGCTTCTTCCTTGTTGACGTAGTGCTCGACGAGCACGTTGTCCTCGAGGACGCCGATCTGGGTGCGCTCGCCGGCCTGGCGGACGACCATCACGCGCTCGACGGCCTCACGGCGGGCCAGGAACTCGGCCTCGGTGATGATCGGGACGCGGCGGCGGCCCTGCTCGCGGCCTTCGCGGCGGCGCTGCTTCTTGGCCTCCAGGCGGGTCGAGCCCTTGATGGACTGGACCTCGTCGGAGGAGGTGGAGCCGGAGACGAACTCCGCGCGCTCGCGCGCCGGGCGCGGCTCGCGGACCTTGACGACCGTGCGCACACCGTCGTCCTCGGCCGCCTCGGCGTCCGTACCACCGTCACCGCTACGACGGCGACGACGACGGCGACGACGGCTGGAGCTGGAGCCGAGGGCACCGTTGTCCTCGTCCTCTTCGGCCTCTTCGGTGTCCTCGGAGTCCCCCTCTTCGGCGGACTCGGCCTCGGCCTCTTCCTCGGCGGACTCGTCGAGGTCGGCGGCCTCACCGCGACGGCGACGACGGCCACCGCGGCGGCGACGGCGCGACGGGCGGTCGCCCGACTCGTCGAACTCCTCCTCGGCGGCTTCGAGCTCGGCGGACTCGGCCTCCTCCTCCACCAGCTCCACGTCGGCCAGCGTGACCGGACCGGACGGCGCGGCGGGGGCCTCGACGGCGGCGGACTCGGCGGCGCCACGACCGCGGCGACGGCGACGGCCGGCGGGCTGCGCGGCGGGGGCCGGCGCGACCTCGGCCTCGGCCTCGAGCTCGAGCTCCTCCTCCTCGGCCTCCTCGACCGTGGCGGCGGCAGCGGCGGCGGCCGCGGCCATGGCGGCGGTCTCCGGGGTCTGGAACATCGGCTCGGCGAAGACCGGGGCCTGGAACACGGCGACGGCGGGACGCGCGGCACGGCGACCACCCCGGGCCGGGGCGGCGGGCGCCTCGGGCTCGGCGGCGGGGGCAGCGGCGGCCACGGGCTGCGGCGCGGCGGCGGCCGGAGCGGTGGTGGTACGGGTGGCGCGGCGGCGGCCGCCGCGCTTCGGGGAGTCCACGGCGTCGGCGACGGTGACCGCGCGGGCGGCCTTGGGGGCCTCCTCCACGACGGCGGGAGCCTCGACCACGACCTCGGCGGCGGGCGCCTCCGGCGCGGTCACGGCACGGGTGGCACGACGACGGGCACGCGGCGCCGGGGCGGCGGGCTCCTCGACGACGGGAGCGGCCGGCGGCAGCACAAA
>NZ_JBSGXB010000528.1:0-3042 GCF_053609185.1 Streptomyces sp. NPDC054956
CCCCCCCCCCCCCCCCCCGCCCCCGTTCACGGGGTGGTGCTCAGTTGGCGGCGGCCGCTCCGGAGCGGATCCGGCGGATCCGGCCCTGGGCGTCCAGTTCCCGGAGGTCCCGGTGGATCGTCATCCGGCTGACGCCCAGCTCCCGTACGAGGTCCGCGACCCATACGTGGCCCTTGGCGCTCGCCGTGCCGGCGATCAGGTCCCGCCGCTCCCCGCAAGGCATTCCCCGGCCGGGAGTGCTCTGCGCGGTCATGGTTACTTCGCCTCGGCCTTCAGGATCTCGGCGAGCTCCTCGTCGGACTCGCGGCCCGGGGTGGGGAGGTTCCACTTGGTGATCGCGAAGCGGAACACGCAGTAGTAGACGACCGCGAAGCAGAGGCCGATGCCGGCCAGGCCCCACGGGTTGGAGGCGATGCCCAGGTTGAGGAAGAAGTCGATCGCGCCGGCCGAGAAGCCGAACCCGTCCTTCATGCCGAGCGCCCAGGTGAGGGCCATCGAGACACCGGTCAGGACCGCGTGGATCGCGTAGAGCACCGGGGCGATGAACATGAAGGTGAACTCGATCGGCTCGGTGATGCCCGTGACGAAGGCGGTGAGCGCGAGGGAGAACATCATGCCGCCGACGACCTTGCGGCGCTCGGGGCGGGCGCAGTGGACGATCGCGAGGCAGGCCGCCGGGAGGGCGAACATCATGATCGGGAAGAAGCCGGTCATGAACTGTCCGGCCGTCGGGTCGCCGGCGAGGAAGCGGGCGATGTCGCCGTGCTTGCCGTCGAACTCGCCCGCCTGGAACCACGGGAAGGAGTTCAGCAGGTGGTGCATGCCGACCGGGATCAGCGCACGGTTGGCGACACCGAAGATGCCCGCGCCGACGGCGCCGGAGTTGACCAGCCACTCGCCGAAGCCGTGGATGCCCTTGCCGAGCACCGGCCAGATCAGGCCCATGACGATGCCGATGACCAGACCCGCGAGGGAGGACAGGATCGGGACGAGGCGGCGGCCGCCGAAGAAGCCCGCCCAGTCGGGCAGCTTGGTCCGGTAGAACTTCTGGTACAGCAGCGCGACGACGATGCCCATGACCACACCGCCGAGGACGCCGGCGTTGACGGGGGCCTCGACCAGGGCGACCTTGTGGTCGACGACCGCCTCGATCTTCGGCACGTTGCCGTCGGTGAAGGTGCCCAGCACCTTGGCGAAGACCAGGTAGCCCGCGACGGCGGCGAGGCCGGTGGAGCCGTCGGCCTTCTTCGCGTAGCCGACCGCGATGCCCACCGCGAAGAGCAGCGCCAGGTTGTCGAAGATGGCGCCGCCGCCGGCGGCCATGTACTTGGCTATCTCGTTGCACCAGCTCGGCAGCGACTTGCTGCCCAGCATGTCGCCCTGGCCGAAGCGCATCAGCAGCGCGGCGGCCGGCAGCACGGCGATCGGCAGCATGAGGCTGCGGCCGAGGCGCTGCATGACCGCCATCGCGGCGGAGTTCTTCTTGGCAGACGGGGCCGTCTGCTCGGCTGTACTCACGTGCTTCCTCCAGAGGAAACGGGGTGTGTTGCCAAGGCAGGCAGCGCTTGTGTGGGCTGGGCAACAGCGTTGGGAATTGCGCTATTTGCAGCGCGATGTTCCAGTTGTAACACGGTTAAAACGGCATAAACGCGCCCTCCGGCGGACTGTGGACCTACGGCCCCGAGGGTGGGGGCGAAAGCCCCTCGGGACCGGTGTCTTCCGGCGTTGTCACAGGGACCGGATACCGTCCGGAACGGTCCGGCGAGGGCGGGTGCGGTCGCGGGACCGGGGGAGGATTCGCTCCGACCCTGGCTGTCCGCGACGCCATGGCTGGATACGCTGGCCAGGGCACCCCAAGGAGGACATCGTGGCCGCAGAGTTCCCGGAATGGATGTTTCCCCCCCGCCCCAGCGGGTGGGAGGCGGACGACCTCGACCACCTGCCCCAGGCACCCCGGCACACCGAGCTCATCGACGGTGCGTTGATCTTCATGATGTCCCCGCAGCGGTCCTGGCACTCCCGTCTCGTGGAGAACCTGACCTTCGCCCTGCGGCAGGCCGCCCCCCAGGGCTTCGAGGTCGAGCGGGAGATGACCGTCCGCCTGGACAGGAGTAGCCGCCCGGAGCCGGACGTCCTGGTCGCCACGGTCGGGTACGACCCCGACCGTACGCGCTACCTGCCAGAGGAAGTCGCCCTGGTGGTGGAGGTCGTCTCCGACGAGTCCGCCGACCGGGACAGGAGCATCAAGCCGTTCAAGTACGCCCAGGCCGGCATCCCCCACTTCTGGCGCGTCGAGGACGAGCAGGGCGCACCGGCCGTGCACGTGTACGAGCTCGACTCGCTCACCCGTTCCTACGTGGCCACGGGTATCCATCGCGCACGGCTCAAGGTGCCGGTCCCCTTCGCGGCGGACATCGATCTGACGGTCCTGACCCCCTGACGGCCACCGTTCGCCGGGTCAGCGTTCGATGATGACCAGCGGGATCTGCCGGGGCGCGGCCGCCGCCTGGTGGTCCTCGAAGGCGGGCCACAGGGCGGTCATGACCTCCCAGTACATCTCCCGCTCCTCCGGGCTCGCCGTGCGCGCGCGGGCCTGCGCGGTCAGGGCGCCGACCTGGACGCGGACCTCGGGACGGGCGCCGAGGTTCCGGTACCAGGAGGGGATGCCCCCGGGGCCCTCCGCGGCGGTCGCCAGGACGATGTGCCGGGCGCCGTCCCTCCCGTAGATCAGCGGGGTGCGCACGGCCCGGCCGGAGATCCGGTCGACCGTGGTCAGCAGCAGGGTCGGCACCCCGCGCCAGAGATGCCCGTCGGCGCCCGAGGAGTCGACGTAGGCGCGCACGTGCGCCAGGCGCAGGCCGGCCGGGGGGTCGGCCGGGTGGTCCCAGTCGACGGCGGCCGGGGCGGGGGCGTCGGTCGTCTGCATCGTGTGTCGTCCTTCGCGTCGTCCCCCCGTGCGGCTAACGAGCATCCATCGATTGTGGATGCGGCCGGCCCGCGACGCACGTCGGCGGGGCGCGGGGCGGGGCGGCCGCGCAGCAC
>NZ_JBSGXB010000529.1:0-2979 GCF_053609185.1 Streptomyces sp. NPDC054956
CGTGGTCTTCCTGCCGCCCGTGCTGCGCCGCAGCCACCGCGAGCAGAGCCGCGCCACGGCGGTCCGCGGCCGTGGATGGCCGACGGACCGGCGCTCCCTCAGGGCGGTCCGGCCGACTGTAGGCAGGTGCGGCCGTGAGCGCCCGTACCGCGGTCCTGCCGCCGGACGGCCGTCCGGCCGCACCGGCCGACGCCGAGGTGACGGTCCGTACCAGCTTCCGGTTCTCCGCCGACGGCCTGCGGGCCGCGTGCGTGGCCACCGGCACCGACGGACACCACTTCGCCGAGGGCTGGCACCTGGGCCCGTCCGGTCCCCGGCTCGAGCTGAGGACCGCGCTGGGCAGCGACCCCGCCTGGACCCAGCTCCTCCCCCTCGACGGTACGAGCCTGCTGGCCTCCTGGCACGGACGGGGCGGCGCGCAGACGCTGGCCCGGCTGACCGTCGACGGACACCAGGACGCCGTCCCGGTGCCGGGCGGGCGGCCGCTGCGGCTGCTCCCTGCGCCCGAAGGCTCCGGACTGCTGGCCCTCGGGGTGAGCGGCGGCGCGGCGCGCGACACGCTCGTCCTCGCGGTCCGCGGTGACCAGCCACGGTTCGAGGTGACGACCCGGGTCACCGGCACGCTGCTGGGCGGGATCGTGCTCGACCACCGGGTCCTGTTCACCCGACTGCTCGACGAGGTCCCGGGGCCGGTGGTGCTCGACCTCCGTGACGGCGGGCTCCGGGATCTGACGGCGCGCAGCGGGCCGGCCCACGTGCTGGCCGCGGCCACCGGACGGGTCCTGCTCGCCCGGCTCACCCCCGAGGGGAACCGGCTCGCGCTGGCGGACCTGGACGGTGATACGCCCCTGCGCGCGGTCCACGGCGACACCGGTCTCCCCGGCGCCGTCCACCCGCTCGCCCTGGAACCGGACGGCGACCGGCTGGCCCTGCTCACCACGTCCGGGGCCAGGTCGTGCCTCACCCTTCTCGACCCGGTCTCGGGCAACGCCCGTCAGATCGACATGCCGCCGGGGGACCTGCTGCCCTTCGCGGCGTGGACCGGGAACGGGCTGTGGCTGCCGCACTCCGACCCGGGCCGGCCGCGCACCCTCGGCTGGGTGCCGGCCGCCGCCACCTCCCTCGAACTTCCCGAACCGGCCCGTCCCGGTCACCACCCGGCCCGTCTGGAGACCTTTCCCGGAGCGGACGGCCCCGTCGAGGCCGTGCTGTACGGGCCCGACTGGCGCACCGCTCGGCAGGTCGTGCTGGCCCTGCACGGCGGGCCCAACAGCCGCTGGACCCTGGGCTTCGATCCGTTCCTGCAAGCGCTGGCGGCAGCCGGCCTGGCGGTGGTCGCGCCGAACCCGCGCGGCAGTACCGGATACGGCGCCGCCCACACGCTGGCCATCAGCGGGGCGTGGGGCGGTCCCGACCTCGCGGACGTCACCGCCGTCGGACGCTCCCTGATCCGCGAGCGCGGTACGGGGCGCTCCCGGCCGGCCCTGTACGGGGTCAGCTACGGCGCCTTCCTGGCCCTGCTGGCTGCGACGGCCGAACCCGACGGCTGGTCGGCCTGCGCGGCCGTGGCGCCGTTCCTGTCCGGTCCGCGGCTGCACGCCGAGGGCTCGGCGCAGGTCCGCGCCATGGTCGAGCGGCTGGACGGACTGACGCCCGTACGGGACGAGCTCGGCCCGCGGGACGTGGAGCGGTCGGCTCCCGCCCTGTCGGTGCCGCTCCTGCTCGTCCACGGCGCCCGCGACGACTCCGTGCCGGTCGGCCACTCACGGGCACTGGTGGAACGGCTGACCGCCCTCGGCCGCCGCCCCGGCACCGACTTCCACTACCTCGAGCTTCCCGAGCGCGGCCATGCCGTGCTCGGGACCGGAACCGACGATCCGGTCCTCGCATCGGTCGTGCGCTTCCTCGCCGGGCAGGGCCACCCCGCCCCGCCCGGGTCCGTACCGGCACCACCTGATGTGAAGGGAGGTGATCACTGATGGAGCTCGATCTCGACGCCCTGCAGCAACTTCCCACGGAGGAGGAGCAGGCCAACTGGCCCTGCCGCTACTCCTGCTGCACTTCCTGCCCGGTCACCGGCCCCGACCCGTCGTGACGGCGGGCCGCTGAAGCGGACCTCCGGACCTCCGGTCCCGCCGTCACCGGCGAGGAGGTGCCCTTCCGACCGACGGCCGGCACCCGCTGACCGTACCGACCTTCAGAGAGGAACACCGTCATGGAGCTCAACCTCGACGCCCTGCAGCAGCTGCCCACCGAGGAGCAGCAGGCGACCATCTGCAGCTACACCTGCAGCGTGACCTGCCCGTACACCCAGCGCGACGGGTCGTGACGGAGGCCGGTGACCCGGCCCTCCCCCACCTCCCCGCGGCGCCCCTCCCCCGGGACAGCGCCGCGCCCGACCCACCGATGAACAAGAGGAGATCACCCATGGAACTCGACCTCGACGCCCTGCAGCAGCTCCCCGCCGAGGAGGAGCAGGCCGGAGTCTGCGGCTACTCCTGCCGCACCACCTGCCCGAACACCTGCACCGTCACCGGCGCGTAAGTCCCGTACGAAACCGCGGACGGCGAACCCCGCCGACCACACCCCCTTCAGAGAGGAACACCGTCATGGAGCTCGACCTGGACGCCCTGCAGCAGCTGCCCGCCGAGGAGGAGCAGACGACCGTCTGCCGCCTCTCCTGCAAGGTCACCTGCGACATCACCTGCACCGCCACCGGCGTCTGACTCCGGCCAACTCCCGCACGAAACCGCGGACGGCACACCCGCCGGCCGTAACCGTCCCAGAGAGGAACACACCATGATCGAGATCGACCTCGACGCCCTGCAGCAGCTCCCCGCCGAAGAGGAGCAGGCCGGAGTCTGCGGCTACTCCTGCCGCGTCTCCTGCCCGAGCACCTGCACCATCACCGGCGCCTGACAGCCCGGCGGGAGGCCCGGCCGGAGCCGGTCGGGCCGCCCCCACCGCAGCCCCGCCACC
>NZ_JBSGXB010000530.1:0-2958 GCF_053609185.1 Streptomyces sp. NPDC054956
GGCGTTGTTGGCCACCGCGATGGGCAGGCCCGGGAAGATCGGGACCGCCAGTATCGTGCGGAAGCCGTGCCGGGCCAGCTGGTCGTCCGCGGACTGCAGCCAGCGGCCGCGGATCAGCGGCCGCAGGGCGTCGCGGCCCATCATCCGGCCGAGCCCGAAGGAGATGCCGGCGCCGACCACCGAGCCGGCGACCGCCGCGAGCAGGCCGAACTGGGACCCGAAGAGGGCCCCGGACGCCAGGTTCAGCAAGGGGCGCGGCACCAGGGCGGCCGTGCCCACCCCGTACGCCGCGGCGAAGAGCAGCACCGCCGCGCCCACCGGGAGCCCCGGGGGCCAGCCCTCCGACAGCAGGCGCTGGGGCTCGTACAGCACGACGCAGACGCCGGCCGCCAGGAGCAGCACGACGAGCAGCGAGAGCCGGGTCCACGGCGCGAGGAGGAGGGACATTCCGGGAGACTAACCGACCCCTATGACCCGGCGCCGTAATCTGGGCCTCATGCAGCCGAACGACCAGCGGCGTCCGTCCGTTCCGCACAGCCCCCTCGCGGAGCTGCTCACGGACCGCCTCACCCGGTCCTTCGGCGCCGCCGCGGACGCGGAGCAGGCCGCGCACATGGCCGCGTACATGAAGGACGTCGCACCCTTCCTCGGCATCCGGACCCCGCTGCGGCGCGAGCTGTCGAGGGCCGTGACCAAGAACACCCCGAAACCGGACGAGGCGGACTGCGTCGCACTCGCCCTGCGCTGCTGGGAGCTACCGGAGCGCGAGTACCACTACTTCGCCGCCGACTACCTGCGCCGGCACGTCGGGCGCTGCTCCTCCGGCCTCCTCCCGGTAGTCCGGCACCTGATCACCACCGTCCCCTGGTGGGACACCGTCGACACGCTCGCCGCGCACACGGTGGGCCCGCTGGTGGCGGCCGACCCGGCGCTCGGGGCCGTCATGGACGAGTGGATCGGGGACGAGGACCTGTGGGTGGCGCGCACCGCGCTCCTGCACCAGCTCGCCTTCAAGTCCGCCACCGACGCCGAACGGCTCTTCGCGTACTGCCGCCGGCAGTCCCGGCACCCCGACTTCTTCATCCGCAAGGCCATCGGCTGGTCCCTGCGCGAGTACGCCAGGACGGACCCCGAGGCGGTACGCGCCTTCGTCACGGCCGAACGGGAGTGCCTGTCACCGCTCTCGGTGCGCGAGGCGCTCAAGCACCTTTAGGCCTTGGGTGGTTGGGGGTGAGGGCCCGGCGGCCCTGGAGTCCGGAGGTCCTCCGGCCCCGCGAATAATCATTCGACCGGCCGCGACCGGTGAGGCAGGATCGGCCACATGTCCAGGCACGCCTTCCCCGCAGCGCCGTCCGCAGTCGCGGACGCGCCGAAGGCTGCCCTCCCCGCGGAGTTCGCCGCAGGCGCACCCGCAGGCGCACCCGCATTCGGCGGCGCACGAAGCTGACCCTTCCCGGATCGTCCGGCGGACCCCACAGGGGGAGGGTCGGTTCGCTCCGGGGGTCCCGTATTTCCAGCTTCGGATCACACGGGAAGACATCATGGCCAAGACGGCCTTCGTGCGCACCAAGCCGCACCTGAACATCGGCACCATGGGTCACGTCGACCACGGCAAGACGACGCTGACCGCCGCCATCACCAAGGTCCTCGCCGAGCGCGGCGGCGCCTCCTTCGTGCCCTTCGACCGCATCGACCGGGCCCCGGAGGAGGCCCGGCGCGGCATCACCATCAACCTCACGCACGTCGAGTACGAGACCGACACCCGGCACTACGCGCACGTCGACATGCCGGGCCACGCGGACTACGTGAAGAACATGGTCACCGGCGCGGCCCAGCTCGACGGGGCGATCCTCGTCGTCTCGGCCCTCGACGGGGTCATGCCACAAACCGCCGAGCACGTGCTCCTCGCCCGGCAGGTCGGCGTCGACCACATCGTGGTCGCGCTGAACAAGGCCGACGCCGGGGACCCGGAGCTCACCGACCTGGTCGAGCTGGAGGTGCGCGAACTGCTCACCGCCAACGGCTACGGCGGGGACACCGCCCCGGTCGTACGGGTCTCCGGGCTCGGGGCGCTGGAGGGCGACCCGCGCTGGACCTCGGCGATCCTGGCGCTGCTCGACGCCGTGGACACGTACGTGCCCATGCCCGTGCGGTACACGGACGCGCCGTTCCTGATGCCGGTGGAGAACGTGCTCACCATCACCGGGCGCGGAACCGTCGTCACCGGCGCCGTCGAGCGCGGCACCGTCCGCACGGGGGACCGCGTCGGCCTGCTCGGCGGCGACGGCGAGCCCGTGGAGTCCGTGGTCACCGGGCTGGAGACCTTCGGGAAGCCGATGGAGTCCGCCGAGGCCGGGGACAACGTCGCGCTGCTGCTGCGCGGGGTGCCGCGCGACGCGGTGCGCCGCGGGCACGTGGTGGCGGCACCGGGAAGCGTCGTGCCCAGCAGGCGCTTCACGGCGCGGGTGTACGTCCTGTCCGCCCGGGAGGGCGGCCGCAGCACGGCGGTGGCCTCCGGCTACCGGCCGCAGTTCTACATCCGCACCGCCGACGTGGTGGGCGACGTCGACCTGGGCGAGGCGGGCGTGGCCCGGCCGGGGGACACGGTCACGATGACCGTCGAGCTCGGGCGGGACGTCCCGCTCGAGAGCGGGCTCGGCTTCGCGATCCGCGAGGGCGGCCGCACCGTCGGAGCGGGGACGGTCACCGAGGTCGGCTAGCCGGCGGGCGGTGCCCGCCGTGGTGGCGGCAGTCCGGTTGCGCCAGACTGCCGTCACCACTGGTGCGTACGGAGGGGCGGGCGGCTCATGGGCGGCGAGGGCGAAGGCAAGGACGAGGGCGCGGGCGGGCGCGGAGGAACGGGCAGGCGCGAGGGCGACGGCGAGGCCGGCGGCAAGGGCACGGCGCTGGTGCTCGGCGGCGGCGGGCTGACCGGCATCGGCTGGGAGGCCGGAATCC
>NZ_JBSGXB010000531.1:0-2951 GCF_053609185.1 Streptomyces sp. NPDC054956
CGCGAGCAGCTGAACGGCTTTCTGCGCGAGCTCATCGGCCACAAGCGCCGGACGCCGGGCGAGGGGCTGCTGGACGAGCTGGTCGCCCGGCGGCTGGAGACCGGCGAGACCGATGTCGAGGAGCTGGTCTCGCTGGCCGCGATCCTGCTGATCGCGGGGCACGAGACCACGGCCAACATGATCTCGCTCGGCACCTTCACCCTGCTCCGCCATCCGGAGCAGCTCGCCGAACTGCGCTCCGAACCGTCCCTGATGCCGGCGGCCGTGGAGGAACTGATGCGGTTCCTGTCCATCGCGGACGCCATGCTCCGGGTGGCGACCGAGGACATCGAGATCGGCGGGGTGACCGTCCGCGCCGACGACGGGGTGATCTTCTCCACCTCCGTGATCAACCGCGACGAGTCCGTCTTCGAGCGGCCCGACACGCTGGACTGGCACCGGTCCACCCGGCACCACGTGGCCTTCGGCTTCGGCATCCACCAGTGCCTGGGGCAGAACCTGGCCCGCGCCGAGATGGAGATCGCCCTCGGCACCCTCTTCGGACGGCTGCCCGGTCTGCGCCTGGCGGCGGACCCGGACCGCATCCCCTTCAAACCCGGGGACACCATCCAGGGCATGATCGAACTGCCCGTGACGTGGTGAGCCGGCCCGTGCGCGTCTCCATCGACACCGGCGTCTGCATCGGTGCCGGGCAGTGCGCCCTCACCGCGCCCGGCGTGTTCACCCAGGACGAGGACGGGCTGGGCGCCCTGCTGCCGGGCCGCGAGGACGGCGGCGGCAGTCCCCTGCTGCGCGAGGCCGTCCGGGCGTGCCCGGTATCGGCGATCACCGTCGAGGAATCCGGGGCTCGCGGGGCTCCCGAGGGCTCCGGCGGCTGAGGCCCCGGCGACCGGGCTCAGTGCCCGGAGCCCGAGCCGGCGAGCCGCTGGAGCCGGGCTTCGTCCAGGTCCAGCGCGTGCTGGGCCCGGTTGATGGCCTGGGAGCCGTACACGCCGGTCGAGCGGGCGGCCAGTACGGCGTCCCGCGCGGCCGCGATGACCCCGAGCCGCAGGTCGACGTACTGTGCGCGCTCGGCCTCGGCCACGGGGGCGCTCCCGGCGGGGTCCAGCCGGGCGTCCTCGCGGACCCTGGCGACGACGCCGGGTGCGTAAGGGCTGCCGTCGCCGCGCGCGAGGTCCGGGTCCTCCAGGACGGCCCGGCCGGCGGCGGCCACCTCGGCGAACAGCCGCCGGTCCTCGTCGCGCAGCCGGTCCGCGTCGTCTCCGGGGACCTTCACGGTCCGGATGACGGCGGGCAGGGTCAGCCCCTGGAGCAGCAGGGTGGTGGTGGCGACGACGAAGGCGACGAGCAGCAGCTGGGGGCGGTACGGAGTGTCCTCGGGCAGGGTCTGTGCGGCCGCGACGGTGATGGCCCCGCGCATCCCGGCCCAGGCGAGGGCCACGCCACTGCGCCAGCCGAGGCTCTCGTTGACCTTGAAGTCGACGTCGGCGGAGGCCCGGGTGACCCGGTGCTTCATCTGCTGCCTGCGCTCGGGCGTCAGCGGCCTGCGGGGCCTGATCCGCTCGTCGGGCTCCGGGGCGCCGAGCCGGTCCATCAGCCAGTCGAGTCGCGGCTTCAGCTCGGCGGCCCGCCGCGCGTCCTTGCGTACGAAGGCGATCAGCGGGGCGACGAACACCATGCGCGCCACGATGACCAGGGCGGCGGCCGCGAGGCCGATGAGCAGGGCCCGGGTCGCGCTGAGACCCTGCTCGGCGACCGAGTCGAGCAGGCTCTTGAGGCCCAGGCCCATCAGGAGGAAGATCGCGCTCTCGAGCAGGAAGGCGAGCGTGCGCCAGTTCATGGCTTCGGTCAGCCGGTCCTGGGCGCTGAGGAAGCGCGGGCTCTGGTGTCCGGTGACCAGGCCCGCGACGACGACCGCCAGCACGCCGGAGGCGTGGAGTTCCTCGGCGGGCAGGAAGGCGACGAAGGGGACGACGAAGGAGATCGCCGTGTTCAGCAGGCTGTCCTTCAGCAGGGCCCGCACCCGGACGTTGACGAGGCCGACGACCAGGCCGACCGCGACGGCCACGACCACGGAGAGCAGGAAGTTCCCGGCCACCCCGGCCAGGGAGACGGTTCCGGCCATCGCCGCGATCGCGGAGCGCAGCAGCACCAGCGCGGAGGCGTCGTTGACGAGCCCCTCGCCCTCCAGCATGGTCAGCAGCCGTGACGGCAGGCCGAGTTGCTTGCCCATGGAGGTGGCGGCGACCGCGTCGGTGGGGCTGACGACGGCACCGAGGGCGAAGGCGGCGGGCCAGCCGAGCCCCGGCACGAGCCAGTGGAAGAGCCAGCCCGCGCCGAGGGTGGTGACGACGACGAGCAGGACCGCGAGGCCGCCGATGGCCCCGAGGTTGCGGCGGAAGTCGGACGCGGGCATGTTGACCGCCGCCGAGTAGAGCAGCGGGGGCAGCACGCCGGCGAGGACCCATTCCGGCTCGATGGCGAGCACCGGCACGCCGGGGACGAAGCTGAGGGCGATGCCGACGACCACCAGGCTCAGCGGGGCGGCGAGTCCGAGCCGCTTCGAGAAGGCGGCGACGGCGACGATGCTGATGACGCCGACGATCAGGACGAGGGTCGTTTCCATGCGCGGTGAACCGGACTACTCGGCGACCGCCACGGGCGGCGCCGGCAGTACCGCGACCGCCTGCCGCTCCAGCGCCAGGGCGCCGTCCACCAGCTCCGCGCACGCGTCGAAGAGCGCCCGCCGCCCGGCGGCGTCCGCCTCCGGATCCGCCGCACGGGCCAGCTCCGCGAGCCCCGACCACTTCCGGCCGGACTCCCGGAAGAGGTCGGCGGCTTCCGAGTGCCCGGCGAGGTCGAGGAAGTCCGCGTACAGCGGCCGGGTGGCACCCGGGGAGGTCCACTCCTCCTCCAGGCAGGCGTACAGCCGTCCCGTGCCGGCCGCGAAG
>NZ_JBSGXB010000532.1:0-2940 GCF_053609185.1 Streptomyces sp. NPDC054956
AACCAGGACTTGCCGGGACCGAACGCCTGGAAGTGGCTTCGCTGGTACATCGCCCCCGACTCCTACATCGAATGAGCCACCGCTTCGCACCCACGATGCGCGTTTGACGTGCAGACGGGGGTTCCTCCAGACGCCGCATCCCAGCCGATCGTGGAACGTGCGGTTCGAACAGACTTCTGATGCCATCGCTGGAGAAGCTGGGCCTGCGCTGGAACAAGGTCGATCCATCCCTGCCGGTCCTGAAGAAGCTGGAGCGGCGGGGGTGCATCGTCCCTGGCGCTCACAGACTCGCCGTCGTCGTCCTGCGCGCCGGATGTCGCTGGGCTCGACGAGGACGACGAGGACGACGAGGACGACGAGGACTATTGGGCCGTGCGGGCGCGGAGGCGGCGCAGCATGCGGGGGTCCTCGAATCCGACCGCGCGGGCAGCGGCATCGATCGTTGCGCCTTGGCTGATGAGGTGTTGGGCGTGTTCGAGGCGCAGGGTCTGCTGGTAGCGCAGGGGGGTGAGTCCGGTGGCACGGCTGAAGAGGCGGGTGAGGGTGCGTTCGCTCACGCCGACGGCCGCGGCGAGGGTCGGCAGGGGGAGTGGTTGGTCGAAGCGGGTGTCGATGAGGTCCTGGGCTCGGTGCACGGTGTCGTCGAGGTGGGACCGGTGTCGGAGCATCGCGCTGGACTGCGGGTCGTGGCCGTTGCGGCGGGCGTAGACGACCATGTCCCGGGCCACTTGGGCGGCGGCGGCCGGGCCGTGCCGGGTGGCGACCAGGTGCAGGGCCAGATCGATGCCGCTGGCGATACCGGCCGAGGTGATCACCCGGTCGTCGGCGGTGAACAGGACATCGCGGACGACCACCGACCGGGGGTGGCGCAGGGCCAGCTCGTCCTGCAGTTCGTGGTGAGTGGTGCAGCGGCGGCCGTCGAGCAGGCCGGCCTGGCCGAGGGCGTCGGCTCCGGCGCAGACGCTGGCCACCGTCCCACCCCGTGCGTGGTGGTCCCGGAGGACCTGGAGGAAGGCGGCGCCGATGGCGGGGCCGTCGGCCAGGACGCCCGGCCACCAGCCGGGCACCACGATCAGATCCTCGGGCCCGAGCTCGGGCCACTCGAGCCCGGCCAGCAAGGGCAGGCCCTGGGCGGTGGAGATCTGCGGCTGCTCGGCGACGTAGGCGAGCGTGTAGGGATACCCGAAGTCGGCCGCGGTGGAGAACACCTGCGCGGGGCCGGCCAGGTCCAGCAATTGGACTCCGGGAACGAGGAAGAAGACAACTAGGCTCACGATTCGGTCATCGTACGGGTTCCGCCGCGGCTTCCAGCTCGTCGATCGTCGCGATGGTGGCGAAGCGTCCGGCGAGCACGTACTCGGTGCGCCTGATGACCTCCGCCGACGGAAGCGTGCGGGGGTCGGCAAGGAGTTCGGCGACGCTCTGGTCGGCGGGGGCGTCGCGGTGGGGAATGGGATGCGTCGCGGTCGCGTCGATCACGAAGGTGACCTCGTACCCGAGATCGCATGCCACGCGGGTGGTCGTCTCCGCGCACTGTTCGGTACGGATACCGCAGACGGTGAGCTCGCGGATGCCGTGGACGGTGAGGAGCTGCTGCAGGTTGGTGGTGGTGAAGGCGTTGTGCGATGTCTTGTGGATCACCGGCTCCCCGTCCACGAGCTCCAGCTCCGTCATCAGCCGGACATGGCCGAGTGCCGGATCGAAGACATCGCCGGCGCCGGGCTCGGAGTGCAGCACCCACACCACCAGGTCCCCCGCCTGCCGGGAGATCCGGACCAGGCGATTCACCTTCTCGGCGATACCCGGGTCGGAGATCGCTTCCCACAGCGGCTCGGCGCGGAAGGACTCCTGGACATCGATGACGATCAGTGCTCGGTTCATGCCCCCAAGCCTGCCCCGCGCGGAGGCCGCGGGACAGGCCGCATCGGGTCCGGCAGCGGACCGATCCGGTCATCAGGGGGCTAGGCGGTCAAGCAGCATGGGCAGGGGTGCGACACACTGCCCGAGGTCGGTGGGCAGCCGACTGTGCGCGGGAGGCGAGGAATGAGATCACTCGAACTGGTCCGGATCGAAGCCGGACTGCATGACTGGGCAGCCATGCGGTGCGGCTGTTCCTGGCAAGGAAGACGCAACTCCGCCGAACACCTTCCGGCCGAATTCATCGAGATGCTGGAGAGCGGATCCCCACTGCAGGTTGAGGAGTGGGCGGAGAACCATGCCTACATCCTGTCGAACTCGAAGGAGCCGGCGGTGGCGGTGACGTCGCTCGTCGTCGCCGCTCTGGCAGGACGGCCGCCGGTCGAGTCCCGGCACGAACTGCTGTGGACATTGTCCGTCCTGGCTGGCGGGGAGCCGGCGGACAAGGGTGACGAGTGCCTGGACGTCGTTCGGCGGGCCACCTGGATCCTCTATGAGGAGCTGGCGGCGGGCGAACAGGTGGGCACCTCGGGGTTGGCCTACGAGCTGCTCATGTTCATGGACGAGCAGGCCGACCGCCTGGCGGCATACCACCACATCTACAGGGAGAAGCTGCCCCTGCACCTGAGGTAGCAGTGCCGACTCTCGTCAGGCTGAGGTGCCCCGGTGGCGGGGCGGGTCTTCACAGCGGCCGTTCCTGGGATACCTGCGGGCCGAGAACATCAGCGCCGGCAACGGGATGCTCATCGGCGCTCAGGCCCAAGGAGACGTCGTCCGGGCCTGGGCCGCCCTCGCCGGCTGCCGGGGACCGGGCGGCGATGACCGGCAGCCGGAGACGGAGGCGCTGCCGACGACGGTGTTGGTGGAGACCCGCCCGGGAGCCAGCAGCGTCCTGTCAGGCAGATTGCTCGGCACCGTAGTAGCCGTGGCGCATCCGGAACCTCATGGGGTCGGTGCCGTCTGCCTGGATGTGCCCGATCAGCATCGAACGCAGCGGCTCCGGCAGGTCCTTGCCGTGCGCTC
>NZ_JBSGXB010000533.1:0-2876 GCF_053609185.1 Streptomyces sp. NPDC054956
GCCTTCGCCCGCGGCGGCGATGCGCGCCCGCACGCGCGGCATATGGACAAACACGGCCGTTCAGAGCTCTTCGGCGATGCCCGGAGCCAGACGGCGCAGCCGGCCCGCCAGATCGGGTGCGGCGAAGGCCTCGGCGATGCGGGCCGGGTCCTCGGTGAAGTGTTCCCAGGACTCGAAGTGCAGCGGAACCACGGTCCGGGCACCGAGCGAGCGGGCCAGTTCGGCGCCTTCGGCGGCGCTGAGGGAGAACGACAGGTCCCCGGTGCTGGGGAAGTGCGCGTCGCCGAGGTGGAGGAAGGCCGTGCCGATGTCGAAGCGCGCCCCGATCTCCTCGAGCGCTTCGTGGCGGACCGTGTCGCCCGACAGGTAGAGGGTGCCGCCCTCGTACTCCACGACGAACCCGGTGACGGTTCCGGTGGCTCGCTCCGTGCCGGCCGGTCCGTGCCGTGCGGGGGTCGCGGTGACCCGCACCGTGGTGGCGCCGACGGTGATCTCCCGGGTCTCCCACGGGTCCAGCCCGACCACGTCGGCGCCCAGCCGTCCGGCCGCCTCGGGGGTGGTGAGGACCGCTCCGGCGCCCGCGAGGACCTCCCGGCCCGTGCGGTCGAGGTTGTCGGCGTGCTGGTCGTGCGAGAGCAGGACCAGGTCGACGGGCGGCAGGTCGCCGGCCGCGAGGGCGGCCCCGGCGGTACGGCGCAGCGGGCGCTCGGCGGGATAGTCCCCGGCCGCCTGGTCCAGGGCGGGGTCGGTGAGGACGGTCAGCTCGCCGATCCGCAGGAGGACCGTGGCGGTGCCGAGGTAGGTCGCGGTGACGGTGGCCGGTGCGGCGGTCATGGTGGCCCCTTTCCATTCGCTGATCGATGGCCGATCTTCCATGGATCAAAACTAAACCGCTTAGTTCAGTCTGTCAACGGAACGGTTCAGTATTGACAGTGAACTGAATCGTGTAGTTCATTGCTACTCATGGACATCACAACGAACCTGCGCTCCACCGTCCGCGTCGTCAGCCCCTTCCACACCTTCGAAGGCGACGGCTTCCCCGTGCGCCGACCGTTCCCGCAGCCCGGACTCCCGCTGGTCGACCCCTTCCTGATGGTCGACCAGGTCGGTCCGCACTTCCTGGGCCCCGGCGAGGCCAAGGGCGCCCCCGCCCACCCCCACCGGGGCTTCGAGACCATCCAGTACGTCATCGACGGCGCCATGGAGGACCTCGACTCCGAGGGGCACAAGCGCGTCATGAACCCCGGGGAGGTGCAGTGGCTCACCGCCGGATCCGGGGTGGTCCACCTCGCCCGCCCCACCCCCTCCCTGTTCGCCGACGGCGGCCATCAGCACCTGCTCCAGATCTGGGTCAACCTGCCGGCCCGCCTCAAGGCGACGCCGCCACGGGTCCAGTACGGCTCCCCCGCCGACATCCCCACGGTCGACACCGGCGAGGGCGCCTCGGTCACCGTGATCGCCGGCACCACCCACGGGGCGACCGGCCCCTTCGGGACCCACACCCCCGTCCTCGTGGCGCACGCCCGCCTCGCCGCCGGCGGCCGCGCCGAGTTCTCCGCCCCGGCCGGACACAACGTCATGCTCTACGTCCTGTCCGGGGACGCGGCCACCGCCGACGCAGCCCTGCCCGACGGCCACCTCGCGATCCTCGGCGACGAAGCGGAGCGGTTCACCGTCGAAGCCCCCGACGGGGCGGCCGAGGTACTGGTGCTGGCCGGGGAACCGATCGGGGAGCCGGTCGCCCGCAGCGGGCCGTTCGTCATGAACACGGCCGCCGAGCTGCGCCAGGCCCGGAGCGACTACGAGCGGGGCCTGATGGGTCACGTCGCCGAGTGACCGGGCGGCGCGGGCCCCGGGCCCAGGCCCCGGGTCCAGGCCGCGGGTCCAGGCCGCGGGTCCAGGCCTCCGGCCCAGGTCACGGGTACGTACCGAACCGTTCAGTTCATATACTGGAACCGCAAGCCCCACCCCCACGCACCACCACAGCGCAGACGTGAAGGACACCCCATGGAAGCCGAGACGGCGAACGCCACGGACGAGTACGGCATCCCGGTCATCCCCGGCCCCTCCGACGCCGCCCAGCGCAAGCGGCAGGCGATCATCGACGCGGCCGCCGCCGAGTTCCTCGCCGAGGGCTACTCCGCCGCCTCCATGGACGCGATCACCAGCCGCTCCGGGGTCTCCAAGGCCACGATCTACAAGCACTTCGGCAACAAGGAGAGGCTGTTCCTCGCCGTCATCGGCGGGATCCTGAGGCGCACGTACGCCGGCCTCGAACCCTGCAGCTCCACCATCGCCGAGGCCGAGGACCTGCGCGGCGCCCTGATCGGCCTCACCCGGGACTGGGCCACGCTGCTGCTGCGCCCCGACATCATGTCGCTGCGCCGTCTGGTCATCGGGGAGATCGACCGGTTCCCGCAGCTCGGGCAGCTCTGGTACCGGGTCACGTACGACATGAACAACGGCCCCCTCACCGAGGCCGTCACCGCGCTCGACCGCAGCGGGAAGCTCGACGTCCCCGATCCCGTGCTCGCCGTTCAGCAGCTCGTCGCCGCGACCGTGGGCGTTCCGCAGCTGGTCCACACCTTCGCGCCGGACGCCGAGACCGACCCGGCGGAGCTCACCCGCATCGTCACCTCGGGCGTGGACCTCTTCCTGGCCCGGTACGCCACCTCCTAGGACGCGTGTCCGGATGTGACAGAAGGCCGTCATTGCGGACGCCGGGGGCGGAGGGAACGATGGGGTCATGCCCAGCAGCCGCCGTATCGTCATCGTGGTCTTCCCGGACGTCGATCTCCTCGACGTGACCGGTCCCGCCGAGGTGTTCGCCCTCGCCCACCGCGAGACCGGGGGCCGCGCCGCCAACCACGTGCAGT
>NZ_JBSGXB010000534.1:0-2862 GCF_053609185.1 Streptomyces sp. NPDC054956
CCGGCTACGGGACCGACTGCGTCCGTTCGGGCTTCCGGGCCCAGCTGGGCGTCGGCCGGCCGGCCGGTGTCGCGGCCGCCGGGCTCGGGGCGGCCGGCGTCGGGGCCGCCGGTGTCGGGGCGGCCGGTGTCGGGGCCGCCGGGCTCGGGGCGGCTGGGGTCGGGGCCGCTGGCAGGCATGGTGACTCCACGGTTCGGGGCTTCGGCGCGGCGCGCCGGATGAAGCCGAGGTAACTGCCTCCGGCGGCGATCGTCAGGAAGAACATCCCGGCGAACATCGGGAAGCTGAGGGCATCGAAGGTGGCTCCGCTGACCAGGGCGACGAGCGCCGAGGCGAAGAAGGCCTGGCCGAGCTCCCGGTCGGACTCGCAGGCGGCGAGCCGGCGCACGGCGCCGCCCTGGTGGATTCCGGTGAAGAACAGCGCGAAGAGCGCGACCAGGCCCAGGAGGCCCATTTCCGCCAGGGTCAGCATGTACTGGTTGTCGGTGAAGAAGTAGAGGTCCGGGGTGAAGGTGCCCAGGCCCCGCCCGAACAGCGGGCGTTCCTCCAAGTAGGGCACGATCGCGCTGTACTTGACGGTACGGGCCTGCGTGCTGCTGTCTGAGTTCGACAGGAAGGACGCGAAGAGCGTGGTGATCGTGCCGATCAGCCCCGGCACGAGGACCTTGAAGACGGCCACGGAGCCCAGCAGCAGGCCGAAGGTGGTCCAGCGGCGCTGCGGCTTCCACCTCGGCACCATCACCATCACCACGATGAGCGCGCCGATGATGGAGGTCCGCGACACGGTCAGCGGCAGGGCGCCGCCCATCAGTGCCACCGGCGCCCAGCGGCGCCACCGCTTCAGGTGCGCGCGGACCGGATCGAAGGCCTGCTGCACGGCGAAGGGCAGCATCAGGGCGAGCATGCCGCCGAACTCCAGCGGCTGCGCCGTGGTGGAGCGCGGTCGCGTGAACGCCCCCCGGTCCAGGGTGGTGATCTGGGCGACGCTGGACTGGAGCCCCGGGATGCTGATCTTCTCGGCGATGTTCGTCGCGGTGAAGAAGTCGTAGTAGCCGATGGCGGCCACCACCGCCCCCATCACGACGGCCCGCCGCATCAGTACGTCGAGGCGGGCCCGGTCCTGGACACCGGCGGAGACCAGCACCACGATCGACACCCAGACGAGCAGGCCGATCAGGCCGCGGTCGGCGCCCAGTACCTCCTTGTGCGTGCTGCCCCGGGAGGCGTTCGCGAGGTAGGAGGCCAGGACCGACACGGCCAGCAGCCACATCGCGACCCGTGGCAGCCGGGTGCCGGGAGCGGGTCTGATCCGGCCCGTGAGCCAGGTCGCGAGGTACCAGAACAGGCCCAGGATCGCGAACACGTTGGCCGGGGTGCCCACGCCGCCCAGGCCCGGAAGGGTCAGGTTCGAGGGGATGAAGAAGGCCAGCGCCAGATAGCCGGTGAGCAGCGCAGTGGCGTCCAGCGTCCGGTGTCTGGTCCGCTTGCGCACGCGCTGCTTCGTCCCGCCGGCCGTGGCGGTGGCCTCGGCCTCCGCGGCTTCGGCCGCCTCCCGGCGCCGGCGCCTGGCTCCCAGCAGGCTCTCCGTCACGAAGGAGAGGGTGAATCCGGCGGCCACGGCGGCGATGACGACGGCCAGCACCTGCTGGTAGCGGCTCTTGAGCTGGGGCTTCGGGGTCTGCGGCAGCACCACCGGGGCGGTCTGCACGAAGTAGGCGGGCTTCACCTTGGCCGCCGACTGGAGCGCGTTGAGCTGCTCCCCGGCGAACGCGGTGAGCGTACTGGTCTCCTTGAGCACCTTGGCCCGGTCGGTGCCGGTGACCGTGAGCGTGAGCATCGGGCCGGAGGTGTTCGCGGCGAATCCGACCGTGTAGGGGTCGGTGACTCCCAGCCCCTGCAGTTCCCGCGCCGCGTCGGCGCCCGACATCGTCCTGATGAGGACGTCGGCCGTGACGACGAGCGAACCGCCCGCGTTCGAGATGGGGTTGCCGAAGGTCGGGGCCAGTTCGGCCACCGCCGCCGAGTCGAGCAGCGCCACGGAGCTCTGCGACTGGTAGGACACCGGCACCGACTGGTACAGGTGCAGGCCCGCGACGAGTCCCATCGCCGTCAGCGGTGCCATCACGTACCAGCGTCGCTTCAACACGGCGCCTATCTCACCGATGTTCACGAACGCCCCCCACGAGGGCCGGGAACCGATGGCGTGCCGACCCGCGTCCTGGGAAGATCGATCACGACGGAAGGAATCCTGTGTCGCCTGGTGAGTTGTTCCGCACGCTGCGTCGCCGCTGGTACGTACTGGTCCTGGCGGCGGCGCTCGCGGCCGCCGGGGCCCTGCAGGTGCTCCGCCCCACCCCGACCTACGTGAGCTCCGCGATCGTCGTGCTCAAGCCGCCGGTGACGGGCAATCAGCCGAACCAGCTCGCCAATCTGCAGCCGCCCCTCGCCGCGGTCTCCTTCGCGGCGGTCCAGCAGCTGGACTCCCCTGCCGGAGCGGACGAGTTGCGTGCGGCGGGGGTGGCGGGCAAGTACCGGCTGACTCCGCGCAACAGCGGCACCAGCGTCACCCCCCGCTATCTGATCCCCTCGTTGCAGGTGCAGGTGGAGAACGGGGATCCCGCCGTGGCGGACCGCTCCGTGCTCAAGGTCGTCGAGGTCTACACGAAGCACCTCTCGGACATGCAGGCCGAGCAGCACATCCCGCCGGCGGCGCGGATGAGCGTGACCCTCCTCGTGCCGCCGACCTCGGTCGCGCAGACCACGGCCAAGAGCCGCGGGCTGGCCGGGACGGCGCTGCTGGCCCTGGTCGCCGGAGTGGCGTGCACCCTGTGGACCGACCGGTTCCTGGAACACCGCGGCCGG
>NZ_JBSGXB010000535.1:0-2858 GCF_053609185.1 Streptomyces sp. NPDC054956
GCGCCGCGGCTTTCGGCCCCTCCGTACAGAATCAGCCCCGCCGGGAAAATCCGGCCCCGCCGGCGTTTGAGGCGCGGGTGTCCGGGGGCCGGCCCCCGGCAACGGCGCCGCGCCGACGATCCGACCGGCACCACCGGAAAGCGGCAGGGCCCGGCAGGGTCAGCGCGGGGCCCGGCGCGGCGGGGCCCGACTACTCCCGCCGGTAGAGCGCGGGCCGCTTCTCCGCGAAGGCCCGCGCCCCCTCCTTGGCGTCGGCCGTGTCGAAGATCGGCCAGCCCCGCAGGAGTTCGGAGGCGAGCCCCTCCGTCTCGGTCATCTCCGCCGTCTCGTAGACGGACGCCTTCACCGCCTCCACCGCCAACGGCCCGCACGCGTTGATCCGCTCGGCGATCTCCAGGGCCGCCTCCAGCGCCGTGCCGTCCGGCACCACCCGCCCGATGAGACCGATCCGCGCCGCCTCCTCGGCCGCGTACGGCCGCCCGGTCAGCAGCATCTCCAGCGCGTGCGTGCGCGGGATCTGCCGCGGCAGCCGGACCGTCGAGCCGCCGATCGGGAAGAGTGCCCGCTTGACCTCGAACAGGCCGAAGGTGGCACCCTCCCCGGCGACGCGTATGTCCGTCCCCTGGAGGATCTCCGTCCCGCCGGCCACGCAGTAGCCCTCGACGGCCGCGATGACGGGCTTGCGCGGCCGGTGGTGGCGCAGCATCGCCTTCCAGTGCAGGTCGGGGTCGGCCTTGAGCCGGTCCCGGTACTGGTCGCCCGCCATGCCCTTGCCGGCCAGTGCCTTCAGGTCCATGCCGGCGCAGAAGTCCCCGCCGGCTCCCGTGAGCACCACCGAGCGGATCGTGTCGTCCGCGTCGGCCTCCAGCCAGCCGTCGTACAGACCCACCAGCAGCGGCAGCGAGAGCGCGTTCTTCGCCTCGGGCCTGTTCATGGTGAGCACCAGCGTGGCGCCGTGGCGTTCCACGGTCAGGTGTTCTGTCCCACCCATTGCCGTCCTCCCGTCTCAAGACCTAGAACAGGTTGCAGGAGGGGCGGGTGCAGTTCAATAGTTTTCTGACACCCAGTCAGATTTCTTGGACGGTCCCCTTCCCTGTTGGGGTTGGCGACGCTCTAATGACCGCCGAGCAGACCAGCCATGGGATTTTCTGGGTCAGGAGGACCGGTGGAGTACAACATTGCCGACCTGTTCGAGTCGGTCGTGGACGTGGTCCCGGACCGCGAGGCCCTCGTGTACGTGGACCACCCCGGGACCGGCGCCGAGCGCCGCCTGACGTACGCGGAGCTGGACGCGGCGGCCAACCGCATCGCGCACCACCTGCTGGACAGCGGACTGAAGGCCGGCGAGCACCTGGGCCTTCACCTCTACAACGGGATCGAGTACCTGCAGACCGTCATCGCCTGCCTCAAGGCCCGCCTCGTCCCGGTGAACGTGAACTACCGGTACGTGGAGGAGGAGCTCGTCTACCTCTACAACGACGCCGACCTGGCCGCGCTCGTCTTCGAGGGCGAGTTCACCGAGCGGGTCGCGGCGGCGCTGCCGCAGACGACGAAGCTGCGCCACCTGATCCGGGTCGGGCCGACCCCCGAGGGCGCCCCGGAGCCCTCGATCGCACCGGTCGCGTACGCGGACGCGGAGGCCGCCGGGTCCCCCGAGCGCGGGTTCCCGCCCCGCTCCCCCGACGACCTGTTCATCATCTACACCGGCGGTACGACCGGCATGCCCAAGGGCGTCATGTGGCGTGCCGAGGACCTCTTCTTCGCCGGGCTCTTCGGCGGCGAGCCCTCGGGCGAGCCGGTCAAACGTCCGGAGGAGCTGGCGGAGCGGGTCGCGGCGAAGGGCGCCGGGCTCACCTTCTTCCCCGCTCCCCCGCTGATGCACGGCACGTCCACGCTGACCTCCTTCATCGCCTTCAACTACGGCCAGCGGGTGGTCATCCACCGCAAGTACGCGCCGGAGGAGGTGCTGCGCACGATCGAGAAGGAGAAGGTCTCCAGCGTCTCCCTGGTGGGCGACGCGATGCTGCGCCCGCTCATCGACGCCCTGAACGGGCCGCTGAAGGGCACGGACCTGTCCTCCCTCTTCAGCGTCTCCTCGTCCGGGGCGATCATGTCGGAGACCGTGCGCGCCGAGTTCCAGGCGCTCGTGCCGAACGTGATGCTCCTGAACAACTTCGGCTCCTCCGAGTCCGGCTCCAACGGCCGCGCCACGAACGACTCCAGCCCGGAGAAGGGCTTCCGGCTGGAGGTCAACGAGCGGACGCAGGTGGTCGACCCGGTGACCCACGAGCCGGTGCCGGTCGGGCAGCCGGGGCGGCTCGCGCAGCGCGGGCACGTCCCCCTCGGCTACTACAACGACCCCGCCAAGACCGCGGAGACCTTCTTCCAGAAGGGTTCCGAGCGGTGGGTGCTGCTCGGCGACATGGCGACCGTCGACGAGCAGGGCATCGTCACCGTGCTCGGCCGCGGCTCGCAGTGCATCAACACGGGCGGCGAGAAGGTGTACCCGGAGGAGGTCGAGCAGGCGCTGAAGTCCCACCCGGACGTCTACGACGCCCTGGTCGCCGGGGTCGCGGACCCGAAGTGGGGCAGCCACGTGGCCGCGGTGGTCCAGGTGCGGGCGGGCGCGGCCGAGCCGACGCTCGACGAGATCCAGGCCCACTGCCGGACCAAGCTGGCGGGTTACAAGATCCCGCGCCAGCTGGTCATCGCTCCCGCCATCCAGCGCTCGCCGAGCGGCAAGGCCGACTACCGGTGGGCGAAGTCGGTGGCCACGGAGGCGGACGCGGCGGGCGCGCGCTGATCCGCCGCAGGCGCTGATCCGGCGCACGGCAGAGGGCCGGGACCCGTACGGGTCC
>NZ_JBSGXB010000536.1:0-2849 GCF_053609185.1 Streptomyces sp. NPDC054956
CCCGTCCGGAGCCGCGGCCGGGCGGCGCCGTTCAGTGGTGCCCCGTCCGGACGTACGGATCGCGCGGTGGCCGACGGACGCCCCCCCCGGGAGGCTGCCGGGGGCGCCGCCCGGCCCCTCTCCGCGAAGCGGAACTACCGCCCCAACTCGGCACCTTTCCGCACCAGTTGAAACGCGCCACCCAGTGGACTGGACCTTGACGCGGAGCTGTGCGTACCGCTTTGCTGTGCGTGATCATCCGGCAACGCCGCCCGACCGCCCGCGTCTTGGAGGGAAACCGCGGATGTCTCCGCCTCCGCCGCCCCTCGGCCGCGCCCGCAAGCGGGACGCCCAGCTCTTCGACTCCGCCCTCTGCGACCTCGAACTCGTCGACGTACGCTCCCAGTTCACCCAGGGCCGCTGGGCCAAGGCGCGCTCCCTCCTGGTCGCCACCGGAGACGACTGGGACCGTCGCGGCCACCGCCTCGTCGTCCTCGCCGAGACCCCCGCCGCCACCGCCTGGGCCCGCGAATGGCTCCTCGCCGAACCGGAGAGCGCCGACGCCGTCACCCTCCTGGCCTGCGCGGCCGTCTTCACCGCCCTGCGCCGCAAGGGCACCCCCGAGGCCGCCGAGGAAGCCTGCCGCCGGGCGGCGGCCCTCTTCCCCGCCGACCCCACCCCCTGGCTCGGACTACTGCTCCTCACCCGCGCCTTCGGCACCGAGGAGGAGTTCAGCCGCCACTTCGACCAGGTCCGGGCCCGCCACCGGGAACACCACCACGCCCACCACCTGATGGTCTCCCGGCTCGCCGAGCGCGCCCCCGCCTCCGGCCACGACCCCCTCCACGAGGTCTACGACTTCGCGGCCTGGGCCGCCGAGGAATCCCCGGCCGACTCCCCGCTCGCCGTGCTCCCCGTCATCGCCCACGCCGAGCGCTACCGGGTCCTCGCCGCCGCCCACGGACACAGCGGCCAGGCCATGGCCGAGCACTGGTCCGGCCGCCGCGCCCGCCAGGTCCTGCGCTCCGCCTTCGACTGGTGGCTGGAGTGGGAGCGCGAGGACCACCCCCGCAACCGCGTGGACCTCAACTTCCTCGCCCACGCCAAACTCTGCGAAGGCCGCCCCGCGGAGGCCGCCGCCCTCTTCCAGCGCATCGGCAGCCACGCCACCCGCGCCCCGTGGTCCTACCCGGACCTCGACCCGCACAAGGCCTTCCTCGCCGCGCGCAGCGCCGCGCTCGGCACCGCCTGACCCCGCACGGCCCCGCTCCGCCCAGCCCCCGCTCGCTCCCCGCCCCGAAAGGACCGCCGCCATGCCGACGGGCAGATCCGACACGCTCACCGAACCGGCCGGACCGGCCGAGATCCGTACGTACAAGGGCCAGGACCGCGCCCTGCGCGCCGACCGCCTCGGCACCGCCGGCCTGCTGCTCTCCGTACTCGCCGCGAGCGCCCCCTTGATGGTCGTCGCCGGCGTCATGCCCACCACCTTCGGGGTCATGGGCATCGTCGGACAGCCCCTGCTGTTCGTGATCCTCGGCGCCGTCCTCGCGCTCTTCAGCATCGGCTACGCCGAGATGAGCCGGCACGTCCACAACGCCGGAGCCTTCTACGCCTACATCGCGCGCGGGCTCGGCCCCACCGCCGGCGCCGGCGCCTCGCTCGTCGCCCTCGTCGCGTACAGCGCCATGCAGGTCGGCGTCTACGGCATCCTCGGCTTCGAGATCTCCGGCCTCTTCGCCACCTACCTCGACACCGAACTCGCCTGGTGGATACCGGCCCTGGCCGCCGTCGCCCTCACCGGCGCGCTCGGCTGGCTGAAGATCGACCTCAACGCCAAGGTCCTCGGCGTCCTGCTGCTCATCGAGGTCGTCCTCGTCGTCGTCTTCGACCTCGCCGCCCTCGGCAAGCCCGGCCCCGACGGGCTCTCGCTGCACGCCTTCAACCCCGAGACCCTCACCGGCGCCGGCCTCGGCACCGCCCTGTGCTTCTGCATCGCCGCCTTCGTCGGCTTCGAGCAGTCCCCGGTGTACGCCGAGGAGACCAGCAAGCCGCACATCGTCGTCTCCCGGGTGATGTTCCTCGCCGTCGGCTTCGTCGCCCTCTTCTTCGCCCTCAGCGCCTGGGCCCTCACCGTCGCCACCGGCCCCGGAGAGGTGGTCAAGACCTCGGCCGAAGCCGGACCGGGACTGCTCTTCCAGCTCACCGAGAGCCGCCTGGGCGCCACCTTCACCGACGCCCTGCACGTCCTGTTCGTGACCGGCATGTTCGCGGCGATGCTCAGCTTCCACAACGTCGTCGCCCGCTACGCCTTCGCCATGGGCCGCGAGGGGCTGCTCCCGGCCTCCTTCGGCCGCACCAACGCCGGCACCGGCGCCCCCGCCACCGGCTCGCTCCTGCAGACCGTGGTCTCCGCCGTCGTCGTCCTGGCCTTCGCCTTCACCGACGACATGCCCGCCGGCGACCCCACCGCGCCCGTCCTGCACCTGTTCACCTGGATGGGCAGCGTCGGCGCCCTCGGCGTGACCCTCCTGATGGCCGCCGCTTCCTTCGCCGTCATCGCCTTCTTCGTCCGCCGCGGTACCGCCGGCGCCCAGGTCTGGCGGCTCATCGCGGCCGGCCTCGCCGGCGTGGCCCTGCTCGCCATCGCCGTCTACACCGTGAAGGACTTCGGCGTCCTGGTCGGTGCCGAGAAGGGCTCCGCGCTCAGCTGGGCCCTGCCCGGCATCATCGCCGCGGCCGCCGTCGTGGGCCTGGTGTACGGCCTGGTCCTGCGCTCCACCCGACCCGAGCTCCACGCCCGCATCGGCCTGGGCAACGAGGCCTTCCGCCTCGACCAGGCGGCCGGATCCACCCCGGGCGACTGACCC
>NZ_JBSGXB010000537.1:0-2844 GCF_053609185.1 Streptomyces sp. NPDC054956
CCTCCGGCCTTCTGCCGGACCCAGGGCGGCTCCTGGGAGCTGGCCGGCGCAGGATGCTGTGCCGAGCGGCGGGTCACCCGTGCGGGCGTCGATGCCCGGGCACCAGTCGTTGCCCGGGGTGGGCCGGAACCCCCGGGTGGGGGACGCGCCGGGTTCCGAGTCCTCGTCGGTGCCGGAGGCGCTGGAGCCCGGGGCTCCGCAGGGGGCGGAGGGCTGGTGGGGCGCCGAGGCGGGGGCGGCTGAGAGGTGGGCGGAAGTGGAGGACGAGTACGCCGACTCCGTGCTGCCGCCTCCGAGGGACCCGAGGGAGGGCGGGCAGACCTGGTACGCGCTGGGCGACGTGTCCGTACCGCCCGCGCTGCCCGAGGAAGAACTGGACGGACCGCTGGCCTGGGGCTGGGGCCTGCCTGGCGACGAACCGGTCGGCGCCACGACCTCGGAGCAGGCCCCGCCCGAGGCCGAGCCGGGCTCCGGCGTCGGTGCCGATGCCGGCTTCGTCTCCTGGCCGCAGCCCGGAGCCGGTGGGCTCGGCCCGGTCGAGCCGCCCGCCTCCGGCCCTGCGGGCGGTACCGGTCGGGATACGGGTTCCGGCTCGGGCGAGGGAGCAGGACAGGGCCCCCGCGGCGGCGCAGGACTTGGCTCAGCCCCCGGCTTCAGTGCGGGTCCCGGTCCCGGTCCCGGTCCCGGAGTCGGTCCGGACGCGGCCGCAGGATTGCGGTCCGGCCAAGGCCATGGTCCTGGCGGTGTTTCCGGCTCGGGCGAGGGCTCCGGTTCCGGCGTGGGCGGGGGCTTCGGAGTGGGCTCGGGCGCAGGGGCGGGATCCGGCTTGGGGTCGGACCCGCGCTCCGGGTTGGACGGTGGCCTTGGTTCCGGGCCCGGCGCGGACTCCAGCGCAGGCGCCGGCTTCGAGCTCGGTTCTCATCCGGGGTCCGGTGCCGGGTGGGGTGCTGGTCCGGAGTCCGGTGGCGGCTCTGTCTCCGGCCAGGGGCCCGACCCCCGGTCCGGCTCCGGTTCAAGCCATGGCCCCGACTCGGGCTCGGGCTCCGGATCCGGCCACGGCTCCGGTTCTGACTCGGGCTTCGGTTCCGGCCATGGTTCCGACCCCGACTCGGGCTTCGGTTCCGGCCATGGTTCCGACCCCGAATCAGGTTCCGGTTCCGGCCATGGAGCCGGGCCCGCCTCCGACTCGGGTTCCGGCCGCGGCCCGGGCTTCGGGTACGGGCGTAGCCCCGGTACCGGGTCCGGACAGCAGTCCGGTGGGGTTGCCGGCCGGGCGGGGCAGGGGGACGGGCCCTTGGCCGGTCCTGGTCCCGGCGCCGGTGCCACTGCCGGGGCCGGGGTCGGGGCCGCCTGGGACGGGGGCCGCCACCACGACGCCGTCCTGAACTCCGGTGACGGTTCAGGCCCGGGGGCTGGTACGGGGGCCGCTCCCGGCTTCGATTCCGGTTCGGAAACCGGCTTCGGGTCGGGGGCGCTCGTGCCCGGGGCAGCCGCCGGTCCAGCAACTGGGGCCGGGGGAGCCTCGGGTGGCGCTGCCACCGGTGAGGAGACCGGCCCCGAGGCAGCCGCTGGTCCGGGGGCCACGGACGGGGCCATGGAGGGTCCGGGGGCCGTTCCCGTGGGCGCTGCCGGCCGGGGTACCGGGGACCGGGACGCCGGTGATCCGGGCACCGCGCAGGGGGTCGCCGCCGGGCCGGGGGCCGGGCCCGGAGCCGTCGCCGGTGCTGGGACCGGGGTCGGAGGCGCGGCCGCTCCGGGGGCAGGGTCCGGCGGTGGTGGCCTGGCTCGGGGGGCCGTTACGTATCTCGGGGATCGGCCGCCCACTTACGCCGCCGAGCCCGTCGCGCTGCCCGCCGCCGACCCGGGCGGGCTCGACGCGCTGACTCCCGACACCGTGCTGGAGGGGGCCCAGTACGGCGGCTACACCCTGCGGGCCGCCTCCCTTCGCGGGGACTCCGCCCGGTTCCGGGGCGAGGCCCGGCGAGACTTCCTGCTCACCGCCCGCTTCGGCAGCGGTCCCGACGCCCTGGTCCTGGTCGTGCTCGCCGGCGGGGACCGCGCCGCGCCCGGAACGGCCCAGGCCGCCGCCGAGGTGTGCCGGTCCATCGCGGCGGCCGTCGGGCGGAGCCAGGCACGGCTGGCCGACGACATCCGCGCCGGGCGCCGCGAGGCCCTGCGCTCCGGGCTCCAGCGGCTCACCGACCGCGCGTACGGGCGGCTGCGCGCCCGCGCCGCCGAGCTGGGGCTCGCGGAGGAGGCGTACACGGCCGGGCTGCGCGCCCTGCTGCTGCCGGTCGACCCCGAATGCCGCACCAGGGTCTGCTTCGGCGCGGGCCCCGGTGGACTGCTCCGGCTGCGCGCGGGCCAGTGGCAGGACCTGGAGCAGACCGCGCCCCCCGTATCCCCCGGATCGGCCGGATCCACCTCGGCCCACGCCCGTTCCCCCCGTGCCGGCTCCGCTCATGCCGCCTCGGCCCACGCCGGCTCCGCCGGGGCCGCACCCGCTGGGCCCGCCCATGCCGCCTCCGGCGGGGCCGTGCCCGCCGGGTCCGCCGCGGCTGGGCCCGCTGGGGCAGCCTCCGCTCCTGCCGCCCCTGCCGGGGCCGCTTCCGACCAGGCTGCTTCTTCCGGGTCCGCGCCCGGCGGATACGCCTCCGCCGGGGCAGCCCCCGGGCATGGCTCCTCCGCTGGGGCACCCCCCGCCGGAGCCGCACCTGCCGGGTCGGCCTCCGCCCATGCCGCCCCCGCCGAGTCTGCCCCCGGTGGAGCCACGCCCGCCGGGTCCGCCCCCGCCCATGGCGCCGCTCCCGGCGCTGTCTTCGACTGGGCCGCCTCGGCCGGGGC
>NZ_JBSGXB010000538.1:0-2838 GCF_053609185.1 Streptomyces sp. NPDC054956
CCACCCACCCCTGAGGGACCACCCCGGACGATCCGGGCCGGGCGGCGCCGTGCGACCGCCGTCCTGCCCCGGCCCCGGAACGGGTGGCCCCGCCCCGGCTCACCCGGCCGCACCCCGGTCCGGCCCCGCGCCTCCTCCCCGGCGCCGGGCCGGACCGGCCACCGGCCACCGGCCACCGGCCACCGGCCACCGGCCACCGGCCAAGGGTGTCGGGCGCCGGCCACCGGGCGCCGGCCACGAGCCACCGGGCCCCGCCGTCAGCCCAGTTCGAGGCTGGCCACCCCGTACATCCCGGTCAGCTCGACGTCCGGCTCCGGCCCGGTGTACATCCGGGCGGTCTCGAAGGTCGGGGACAGGCCGAGCCCGGTCAGCAGCTCGGCCGCGCGCGGGTTGGCGTCCGGGGCGTCGACGGCGACCGCGCCGTCCGGGGCGTGCTCCGCGAGCCGGAGCAGCAGGGCGGCCGCGATCCGCGGGTCGGAGGCGTACAGCGGGCCGACGCGCGAGGCGCCGCTGCACGGCCGGACGACGCCGAGCCCCTCGATCCGGCCGTCACGGACGGCGGCGAGGGCGGTGCGGCCCGGCAGCCCGACCCAAGCGGCGAGGAAGGCGTCGCGCGGGGCCGGGAAGAACCTCCGGTCGTAGGCGGCGAGCCGGCCGAAGGGCAGCGTGGCGGCGTCCACGATCTCCACCCCCGGCTCCGGCCCGCCGGCCGGAGCGGCACCACTGGCACCGGCACCACTGGCACCGGCACCGGCACCGGCACCGGCACGCGGGACGCCCTCGTGGCGGACGTTGTTCCAGGCGGACCGGAAACCGGACTTGCGGTAGTTGTCCTGCTGCTCCACCACCCCGTCGAGGCCGACCAGCCGCCCGTCCAGCCGTTCCATGGCGGCCTGCCACATGCGGATGCCGTAGCCGCGGCCGCGCACCGCGGGGCGGGCGATGTAGAAGCCGAGGAAGCCGAAGTCCGTGCCGTAGCGCACGGCCGAGACGCACGCGACGGGTTCCCCGTCGAGCCGGCCGACGAGGAACCCCTCCGGATCGGCCACGGCGAAGGCGAACCGGTCGGAGTCCCCCGGGTTCCAGCCCTCCTCGTCGGCCCAGTCCCGGAGCAGCGCCAGGTCAGCGGCGCTCGCGCCGTTGATCTCGAATCCAGTCGATCCCGTCATGTCCGGTGTTGTAGCAGATGCGCGGGAGGCGCGCAGCCGGGCCCGACCGGCCGTCAGGAGGTGCGCGGCCCGGCCTGATCCGACGTCAGGAGACGGGCGAACGCGCCGCGATCGGCCTCTCCGTGCACGTCGCTCACCTGCCCGTCGCCCACCTCGACGACCCTCCAGACCCCGTCCTCGCGCAGGGCGAGGTCGGTGGTGACGAAGGAGCAGTCCAGCGCCCGGACGGCGGCCCGCACCTGATCGAGGTCCGGCGGCGCCACCTCGGCGTACGGGCTGTCGGGGTGGGGGGTCACCAGCAGGGGTTCGGCTCCGCGCCACCAGACCCGTACCTCGGTGGCGGTGCCCTCCGCCGCGGTGAACCGTTCGAAGGCCCGCAGCACCACCCCGCCCGCCAGGTCCTCGCCCTGGAGCTCCACGAACCGGCTCACCACCCGGTGGACGGCGGCCGGGTCGGCGAGGTCGGGAAGGTGGCAGGCCTCCACCCACTCGTGTTTGCGGGACTTGACGTAGTCCTTGACGATGCCGGCGCGGGACTTGAGCGAGGCGGCGAGTTCGGCGAGGCGCACCGGGTCCGGAACCTGCCCGGGGGACGCCGGCAGCCAGCCGGAGGGCGGGGTGAGGTCCGCGAACGTCTCGTACCAGCCGGGGAGTTCGTGGGCGCGCCGGTAGGCCTCGGGGGTGACGCGGAGCTCGCCGCCGCGCTCGCGCAGGGCGGCGTCGAGATCGGCGTACCCCTCAGCCGGGATCATCCAGCCCCGGTACCAGAGCGGCCCGGCCCCGGCGGGCACCCGGGCCACGGCCCGCTCCGGGTCGCCGGCGAGCAGCGCGTCGTGGTCGACGAGCGCGGTGGCGGCGCCGGCGGCGCGCGACTCGCGGGCCTCGGCGGCGAAGTGGGCGTCCACCCGGCGCTCGTTGAGCGGATCGCGGCAGTACAGGACGGTGGTCGGCATGCCGTCAGCCTACGGAATCAATTCGATCGCGACGGGGCCCGCGCGCTCCTTAGAGTCGGCCCATGGGAAAGCCGCTCGTCGCAGTGTTCAGTGGGGCCGGAATGTCCACCGATTCCGGGATCCCCGACTATCGGGGGCCTCAGGGCCTGTGGCGGCGGGAGCCCGACGCCGAGAAGCTCGTGACCTACGAGTACTACATGGCCGATCCGGAGATCCGCCGCCGGTCCTGGCTGATGCGGGCCGAGATCGCCGCGCTCGGGGCCCAGCCGAACGCCGCGCACCTCGCCGTGGCCGAGCTGGAGCGCGGCGGGACTCCGGTGCGGGTGCTCACGCAGAACGTGGACGGGCTGCACCAGCTCGCGGGGGTGCCCGCGCGCAAGGTGTTCGAGCTGCACGGCACGGCGCGGGCCGTGGTGTGCACGGCCTGCGGTGCCCGGTCGGAGATGGACGAGGCGCTGGCCCGGGTCGCCGCCGGGGAGCCGGATCCCCCCTGCCTCGCGTGCGGCGGGATCCTCAAGGCGGCGACCGTGATGTTCGGCCAGCGGCTGGACTCCGAGGTGCTGGCGCAGGCGGTCGCCGTCGCCAAGGCGTGCCAGGTCTTCGTGGCCGTCGGGTCGACGCTCCAGGTGCAGCCCGCGGCCTCGCTGGCCGGGATGGCCGCGGAGGCCGGGGCCCGCCTGATCATCGTGAACGCGCAGGAGACGCCGTACGACTCC
>NZ_JBSGXB010000539.1:0-2835 GCF_053609185.1 Streptomyces sp. NPDC054956
GTACGGGTCCGGGGCGGAGCCCCGGTTCCGGGAAGGGGCGGGGCGGGGGAAAGGCCCCGCGCAGCGGCACCCGCCCGGCTCCGCAGGAACTGGCCGAAGGGCCGATGCGGGCCGCACGGAGGGTGGGGCAACCTGGGCGGGTTGCCCCGACGACCCACCCCCTGAAGGAGGCGAAGCCATGCTGCACGCCCTCTACCTCCTCGGCATAGCCGCCTTCGCCGCCTCCGGCGTCCTCGCCGCGCACCGCGCCAACATGGACCCCTTCGGCGGGCTCGTCCTCGCCTTCGCGGCCAGCATCTCCGGCGGGACCCTGCGCGACCTGATCCTCGACCGGCACCCCCTCTACTGGACGCACGACTGGCTGCTGCTGGTCCTCATCGCGTCCGTGGCCGTCGCCACCATGCTCTACCTGCGCCGCCGCGAGCTCCCGCACCGCACGCTGATGGTCGTCGACGCCGTCGGCCTCGCCGTCGTCACGGTGATCGGCGCCCGCGCCGCGATCGACGCGCACGTGACCCCCGTCGCCGTGCTCATCCTCGCCGTCCTGACGGGCGTCACGGGAGAGGTCGTCCGCGACGTGCTCTGCGGGGAGTTCCCGCCGCTGCTGCTGCGCGAGGAGGTGTACGCGACCGCCGCCCTCGCCGGCGCCGCCTGCTACCTCGGCCTGCACTGGGCGGGCGCCGCGGACACCGTGAACATCGCGGTTTCGGCGGCCCTGGTCTTCGCCCTGCGCATGGCCGCGGTCTTCCGCGATCTGCACCTGCCCCGGCTCCAGCGCGTCGCCGGCTGATCCCTATCCTCGGCGGATGGACGCCTCACTCACCCGGATCGACGAGGCCGGGCTCGCCGCCCACCGCGACGAACTCGCCGACCTGCTCCTGGCCGTCGTACGCGCCGGCTCCTCCCTCGGCTTCCTCGCCGACCTCGACCACGCGGCCGCCGCGGCCTGGTGGGACTCCCTGCTGCCCGCCGTCGAGGAGGGCTCCCTCGCGCTGTGGGTGTCCCGGGGGCCGGACGGCCGGGTCGACGGCACCGTCAGCTGGAGCCGGGAATCCAAGCCGAACGGCCGCCACCGCGCCGAGGTGCGCAAGCTCATGGTCCATCCCTCGGCACGCGGACGCGGCACGGGCCGCGCGCTCCTCGCCGAGGCGGAGGCGGCCGCCGCCCGGGCCGGGGTGGTGCTCCTGTTCCTGGACACCGAGACCGGCAGCGGGGCCGAGCGGGTGTACCGGGCCGCCGGCTGGACCGAGGCCGGCTCCATCCCCGACTACGCCTCCGACCCGGACGGCCGTCTGGTGGCGACCACCTTCTACTACAAGCACATGAGGCAGTAGAGGGGTCCCCGGTGACCTCGCCCGCCGCGCCGCGTTAGACCCGTAGGCACCGGGCACCGAGCGAGGGAGACCGTATGTACGCAGCACCCGCCGCCTCACCACTGACCCGCCGCGCGCTCCTCCGTACGGCCTTCACCGCGGCCGTGTCCGCCGGCACGGCCGCGGCCCTGGCCCCCGTACTGCGCGCCCGCCGGCCCCGGCAGACCCTCACGCCGGCCCCGCTCGCGGAGGAGACGTACCGCGGCCGCCACATCGCCGTGGACCTCGCGGGGGTCCGCATCGACGGCCGCGCCCTGCACGTCATGCGCCGTGCCGACGGCAGCTACCTCAGCGGGATCAACCACTTCCAGTCCTACGAGACCCCGCTGGAGCTCGCCCGCGCCGCCGTCGACGAACTGGGCACCAACCAGCTGGCGTTCGCGGCGGCGCACCACGGCGGACAGGAGTAGCGGGCCTTGTACACCCGGCAGAACCAGAGGAACCTCTCCAGCACGCAGAAGAAGCGGTTCACGGAGGCCGTGCTGGAGCTCAAGCGCAACGGCACCTACGACGCCTTCGTGCGCACCCACGACAAGTACTTCGTCCCCGACCGCGACCGCAAGCTGCGCGTCGGGCACATGTCGCCCTCCTTCTTCCCCTGGCACCGGCGCTACCTGCTGGAGTTCGAACGGGAGCTGCGCGGCGTCGACCCGGGCGTCAGCATCCCGTACTGGGACTGGACCACGGACAACAGCCCGGCCTCCTCCCTGTGGGCCGAGGACTTCCTCGGCGGCACCGGGCGCGAGAGCGACCGGCAGGTGACGACCGGCCCGTACGCCTACGAGAAGGGCAACTGGACGGTGACCGTGGGCATCACGGAGGCCCGCTTCCTCACCCGGAACCTGGGCCGGCCGCAGAACCCGATCAGCCTGCCGTCCCGGGCCGAGCTCCAGTGGGCGATCGACGACCCGGTGTACGACACCTCGCCCTGGGATTCGACGGCCGCCGGCGGGGGCTTCCGCAACAAGCTCGAGGGCTGGGCCGCGCCCAAGAGCGAGAAGTGGCGCAACCACAACAAGGTGCACCAGTGGATCGGCGGCCACATGACGGGCGGCACGGCGCCCAACGACCCGGCGTTCTGGCTGCACCACGCCTTCGTGGACCTGCTCTGGGACCGCTGGCAGCAGCGGCACCCGGACTCCGGCTACCTGCCCGCCGCGCCGCTCGAACTCGGCGACCTCCAGCGGGGCCGGGTGATCGCCCTCGACGAGCCGATGCCGCCGTGGGACGTCACCCCGCGCGAGATGCTCGGTCACCAGGGGATCTACCGCTACGAGTGACCGCGGGCGCCCGGTGGATCGCGGCGGGGAGCCGGGCTCCACGCACCACCGGCGCACCGGAACACGGGGAAGGGCCCCCCCCGTACGGCGGGGGCCCTTCGTGGGACAGGGCGATCACCCCCCCGAGTTTGCCTCGGTGTGGTGGTCGCCGCCGCCCCACGCGTTGATGCAGGTGTTGCCGA
>NZ_JBSGXB010000540.1:0-2825 GCF_053609185.1 Streptomyces sp. NPDC054956
ACCGCGGTCTTGCCGCCGATGAGGACGTCGGTGGCGCGGTTGATGCCGTCGATGAGCGAGTGGCGGCAGCCGTACTTGTTGTCGAACTTCGACTTCGTCACGGCGTCGTTCACGTTGATCGCGGGGAACAGCAGCGCGCCGGCCTGCTGCATCTCGTACAGGCGGTGGACGCCCGTCGTGGTCTCCTCGGTGACGCCGCGGATCTCGGACGCCAGCTCGGTCCACTTCAGGGACGTGCGGTGCAGCAGTTCCAGGACGACGCGCATCTCGTCGTTCTCGGCGGTCGAGGGGTCCGGGACCGCGCCGGCCTTCTCGTACTCGACGCCCTTGTGGACCAGGAGCGTGGCGTCGCCGCCGTCGTCCAGGATCATGTTGGGACCGACGGCGCCCGGCCAGGTCAGCGCCTGCTCCGTGCACCACCAGTACTCCTCCAGCGTCTCGCCCTTCCAGGCGAACACCGGGATGCCCCGCGGGTCCTCCACCGTGCCGTTCGGGCCCACCGCGATGGCGGCGGCCGCGTGGTCCTGGGTGGAGAAGATGTTGCACGAGACCCAGCGGACCTCCGCGCCGAGGGCGGCGAGCGTCTCGATGAGGACGGCGGTCTGCACGGTCATGTGCAGCGAGCCGGTGATCCGGGCGCCGGCCAGGGGCTGGGTGGCGGCGTACTCGCGGCGGATCGACATCAGGCCGGGCATCTCGTGCTCGGCGAGGGTGATCTCCTTGCGCCCGAAGGCGGCGAGGGAGAGGTCGGCGACCTTGAAGTCGGAGAACGGCTCAGCGGACATGCAAACCCCTGTTGCTCTGTGTCTGACGGTGGATGTCAAGGCTCGCCGTGGAGCGGTTGAGCGTGATGTAGTGCAGCCCTGGAGCGCCTTCCGCGAGCAGCCGGTCGGCCATGCCCACGGCGTACTCGACACCGATGCGGTGTCCCTGGTCCGGGTCGTCGCGGGCGGCCTCGAGCCGGTGCGCGAGTACCTCGGGGAAGGCGGCGTTGCTGAGCTCGGCGAAACGGCGGATCTGGCGGACGTCGGTGGCGGGCATGATCTCCGGGATGATCGGGGTGTCACAGCCGGCGGCCGCGACCCGGTCCCGGAACCTCAGGTAGTCGTCCACGTCGAAGAACATCTGGGTGACCGCGTAGTCGGCGCCGGCCCGGCACTTCTCGACGAAGTGGCGGATCTCCTCGTCCCAGCCCGCGGACCGCGGGTGGAGCTCGGGGAAGGCCGCCACGCCCACGCTGAAGTCCCCCAGCTCCCGGATGAGGGAAACGAGCTCGTGTGCGTACCGCAGCCCCTGCGGGTGCGGCTCCCACGGCCCGCGCGGATCGCCCGGCGGGTCCCCGCGCAGGGCGAGGACGTCGCGGACGCCCGCGTCGGCGTACTGGCCGATGATCCGGCGCAGTTCGGCGACGGAGTGGCCCACCGCGGTCAGGTGGGCGACCGGGCGCAGCGTGGTCTCTGCGGCGATCCGCTTGGTGATCTCGACCGTACGGTCGCGCGAGGAGCCGCCGGCCCCGTACGTGACGGAGACGAAGGTCGGGTTGAGGGACTCCACCCGGCGAAGGGCGTTCCACAGGGTGCGTTCCCCCGCGGCCGTCTTGGGCGGGAAGAACTCGAAGGAGAACGACCGGTCGCCCCGCAGGAGGGTGTCGCGCAGCACGCTCATCGTCGGCCTCCGGCGTTGAAGTAACTGGCTTCGGGGTGGTGCACGACGATGGCGTCGGTGGACTGCTCCGGGTGGAGCTGGAACTCCTCGGAGAGGTGGACGCCGATCCGCTCGGGCTTCAGGAGCTCGGCGATCTTGGCGCGGTCCTCCAGGTCCGGGCAGGCCGGATAGCCGAAGGAGTACCGGCAGCCCTGGTACTCGGTGCGCAGCATCCCGTCGAGCGAGTGCGGGTCCTGTCCGGAGATGCCCAGTTCGGCGCGGACCCGGGCGTGCCAGTACTCGGCGAGTGCCTCGGCGAGCTGGACGGACAGGCCGTGCAGTTCGAGGTAGTCGCGGTAGGAGTTGGACTCGAAGAGCTTGGCCGTGGCCTCGCCGATCCTGGAGCCGACGGTGACGACCTGGAGGCCGATCACGTCGACCTCGCCGGACTCCTCGGGCTTGAAGAAGTCCGAGAGGCACAGGAACCTTCCGCGCGGCTGCCGGGGGAAGGTGAAGCGGGTCAGTTCCGCACCCACGTCGTCCAGGATGATGAGGTCGTCGCCCTTGGAGACGCACGGGTAGTAGCCGTGGACCACGGCGGCTTCCAGCAGGTTCTCCGTCTGGAGGCGGTCGAGCAGCCCGCGCAGGCGGGGCCGGCCCTCGGATTCCACCAGCTCCTCGTACGTGGGCCCGCCGCGGGCCTGCTTGAGGCCCCACTGGCCCTTGAACAGGGCGTCCTCGTCCAGCCAGGAGGCGTACTCCTTGAGCGCGATGCCCTTGACCACCCGGCTGCCCCAGAACGGGGGAGCGGGGACGGGGTTGTCGGTGGCCACGTCGGAGCGGGCGGGTGCCTCCGGCTCGGGCGCCAGGACCGCGGCGGTGGCCGCGGACTTCACCCTGCGCTGCTTGAGCTCGGGCAGGCTCGCTCCGGGGACTCCGCGCTTGACCCCCATGAGGGCGTCCATGAGGCGCAGGCCCTCGAAGGCGTCGCGGGCGTAGCGGACCTCGCCCTCGTAGATCTCGTGGAGGTCCTGTTCTACGTAGGCGCGGGTGAGGGCGGCGCCGCCGAGGATGACCGGGTAGTCCGCGGCCAGCTTGCGCTGGTTGAGCTCCTCCAGGTTCTCCTTCATGATCACCGTCGACTTGACCAGGAGGCCCGACATGCCGATGACGTCGGCCTT
>NZ_JBSGXB010000541.1:0-2821 GCF_053609185.1 Streptomyces sp. NPDC054956
GCTCGTCGCCCGGTTCGGGCGGCACAGGGTCATGCTCACCGCCGGGGCGCTGCGCGCGTGCTGGCTGGTCGGACTGGCCTTCATCGGCCCCGGCACGGCCGGGCTCGTGCTCGTCATGGCCGTCGAGCTCGGGCTGATCACCTGCATGGGCGTGTTCAACCCGGTGTTCGCCACGTACCGGCTCGAACGGACCCCCGGGGACCGGGTCGCCCGCACCCTGTCCGCGTGGTCGGTCACCAGCAAGGCCACCATCGCCGCGCTGACCGCCCTCTGGGGTCTGCTGGCCGGCATCACCGGCCCCCGCACCGCGATCGCGATCGCCGGTCTCGTCATCCTGCTGACCCCGTTCCTGCTTCCCGGGAACGAGTACGCCTCCCCGCGCGAGCAGGGTCCGGCCCGCAGTCACACGTGACGGACCGGGAGCTGTCCGCCCTCACAGGACACCATGTCGCAGGCCTTCAGCAGAGCCTCCTGGAGACCGACCCGTCCGGGAAGTGGGGCAAGGGGCTCGGGAAATGAGCCCGCTCGCCCCACTCGGCGGAGGCGCTCAGCGCAGGGTGGGGATCACGTCCTGCGTCTCGTCGACCTCGATGCCCGACGTACGCCGGCCCAGCGGCTCCGGGGGAGCCTCGTCGGCGCAGACGGTGCCTCGTGCGGGCAGCGCCAGGGTGGCGAGGTAGTCCGTGACCAGGGCGCTGACGCACTCGCTCCGGTTGTAGGCCGTGTGTCCCTCGGCGGCGAAGGTCAGCAGCCGTCCGTTGTCCAGCGTCCTGGCGAGCGCCACGGCGTCCTGGTACGGGGTGTCCGGGTCCCCGGTCGTGCCGAGGATCAGGATCGGGGCCGAGCCGGCCGCCCGGTACGAGCCCTCGTAACGGCTCGGCCGCTCCGCCGGCCACTGGGCGCAGGTCGGGGCGTGGTTGTGGTCGTACGTCGGCGGCCCGAGGCCGATGGGCGGTCCCAGCAGTGGGGCCACGGCGACGTGGGCGCTGACCAGCGTGCGCAGGAGCAGGGGGCTGGTCGGGTAGACGCGGTCGGCGCACTCCACGGCCGTGTTGACGTTGAGGAAGTCGAAGGACGCGGGTGAGGGCGGGGACAGCAGGAACGAGCCCTGGCGTGCCTGGGCCGCCCGCAGGGCCTGCCCCAGGTACGGCCAGATCTCCTTGCCCGCGTTGATGTTGAACATCAGCCGGTAGGCGAGGGTGTAGCCGGTGGCCGGGCGTCCGCTCGCGGTGATCACGGGGTCGGCGTCCAGGGCCCGCTCGAGTTCCTCGAAGGCCTGCCGCGGCCGGCCTTCCCCGAATCCGCAGGCGGTGGCGTTGTCCGCGCACCAGTCCAGGAACCGGCCGACCGCCGCGTCCAGGGCGACGAACTGCGCGGCGTCGTAGGCGTACGGCACGTCGGCGTAGCGCCGCGGATCGTAGGCCCCGTCCAGGACCATGGCGCGGACGCGCCGGGGGAACTGGGCGGCGTAGACCGTGCCGACGTAGCTGCCGAAGGAACGCCCGTAGAAGGTGACCGTCTCCTCGCCGAGGGCCTGGCGGAGCAGGTCGATGTCCTTGGCGTTCGAGGCGGTGCCGATGAAGGGCACCAGGTCACCGGAGCGTTCCCGGCAGGCGGTGGCGAATTCGAGGCCCTGCCGGATCGCGCCGTGCAGGGCATCCGGTCCGGGTACGCCGCGTGCGGCGTCGACGGCCGCGGAGTACTCCTTGTCGTTCCAGCACTCCACCTGCCCGCTGCGCCCCACGCCCCGCATGTCGTACCCGACGACGTCGAAGGCGTCACGGAGCGAGGCGGGCAGGGCTTCGTAGCTGTTGCGGGCGAAGTTCACGCCGGAGTTGCCGGGGCCGCCGGGGTGCAGCAGCAGGACCCCGGTGCGGTGGGCGCGGTCGGCGGCGAGCTTCCGGGTGACCGCGAGCGGGATCGTGCGCCCGGCGGGCTGCCGGTAGTCCAGCGGCACCAGGGCGGTCGCGCATTCGAAACCGTCCCCCGGGTCGTCGCAGGGGCCCCAGGACAGGACGGGAACGGCCGGCGCGGCCGGGGCCGCCGCCGTGGCGGCGCGGGGAGCGGCTCCGAGGAGCGCGGTGACCGCGATCAGGACGAGCGTCGTCACCCACGCGGCTCGTTCGCGGGGGCCATCGGCCAAACGGCTCTGCATGCGGCGATCCTCGATCCTCCGTCATGGATGGTGCCGAACGGGCGTCAACGTAGCCCCCGGTCGCCGCCCGTGTCGGCCCACCAGGGGTTGATTTCCCATTACCACCAGGAGACGCGCCCTCCTACCACCAGGGGATGGCATCCGGCTGTACCCAGGGTTGTACGTTCCGGTCGCCGCTTAGGATCCGGACATGATCGCTGACCTGCAATGCGTGGTACTGGACTGCCCGGATCCGGCGGAACTCGCCGCGTTCTACCGGGCGGTGCTCGGAGGAACCGTCAACCAGAAGGACCGGCGGTGGGCGACCGATGACGACTGGGCGACGCTGCACACGCCGTCCGGCCTCGTCCTCGCCTTCCAGCGGGCGACGGACTACCGGGCGCCGCAATGGCCCGACCCGTCCCGGCCCCAGCAGTTCCACCTCGACTTCGGCGTCGCGGACCTGGACCGGGCCCAGGAGCAGGTGCTGGAGCGGGGAGCGACCCTCCTGGACGGTGCTTCCGACGGACAGGGCTGGCGCGTCTACGCCGATCCGGCGGGGCATCCGTTCTGCCTCGTCCGTCACTGAGGGCGGACGCGCCCCGACCGCCCTGCCGTGCCGGTCCGGGCACCCCACCGGCCCCGCAGGGCGGGCCGTGGAGCTGGGGGGTGGTGTGCCGCCAGCGC
>NZ_JBSGXB010000542.1:0-2758 GCF_053609185.1 Streptomyces sp. NPDC054956
CGGTGTGGGTGGGGATGCAGAACACGCCGCCGGGGTTGGCGAGGTGGAGGCGGTCCCCGACCCGCAGCCGCTCGTGGACGAGGGTGGAGAACGCGCCGCCGGGGATGTGGCGCACGGCGAGGTGGTAGGCCGTGCGGCCGGCCTCGGTGGCGGGTCCGGTGAGGGAGTAGCTCCGGCCGTCCGCCGGGTCCTGGAGCGTGCCGTCGGGGTGTTCGGCACGGACGGTCAGGTGCTGGCCGGGTCGGTAGTCGGGCAGGGCGCCGCCGTCGCAGGGTTCCAGGCGCAGGCCGCGGATGCCGGGGCTCACGTCGGAGAGCTCGGTGACGGTGAAGGCGCGGGTACCGGTCCAGGCGCCGTCGGTGGGGGCGGGGCGGATCTCGCAGACGGAGGAGCGCAGGGGCGTGGAGCCGCTGAGCGGGTCGGTGAGGCTGTGGTCCACGAGGCGGTTGAAGTTGCTGCCGGTGGGACCGGTCGGGTCGGCGCCGGGGAGGGCGAGGTCGGGTGCGTCCTGCCACCAGCCGTACTCGCCGACCACGACGGAGGGGTGCAGGGAGTCGTCGAAGCGGGCGCGCAGGCGGACGGAGCCGAGGCGGGTGGTGAGTTCGACCCACTGGCCCTCGCTGATGCCGCGGGCGGCCGCGGTCTCGGGGTGGATGTCCACGGCGGGGTCGGTGGCGCGACGGCGCAGCGAGGTCAGGGACCGCTGCTGGCTGTGGACGAAGTAGCCGTGCTTGGCGCAGGTCAGGACGAGCGGGTACGCGGCTTCGGTGGGGGCGGGGTCGTGGTGTTCGGGCACGGGCGGGTAGCCGTGGTCCAGGAGGAGCTGGGAGTAGAGCTCCACGCGGCGGGTCGGGGTGTTGAAGCCGGCCACGACGTCCTGGATGGTCGGGTCCGGGCCGGTCGGGGGCTGGCCGGTCGGGGCCGCGTACTTGCGGTGGGCCAGTTCGCGGGGTACCCGTACTCCTCCGGGCCTGGCGCGGAGTTCGTCCACGGTGAGGCCGAGGGGTTCGAGCTGCCAGTTCCAGGCGGCCTCGATGTCCCCGTCGAAGAACTCCCCGCCCATGCCGAGCCGGCCCGCGAGGTCGAAGACGAACTCGGTGTCGCTGCGGGAGAGGCCCTGCGGCTCGACCATCCTGGGGCGGAGCTGCACGTGCTCCTGGGCGCGGTGGCTGATCTCGAAGCCGAAGCGCAGGGCTTCGTGCTCGTAGGCGCTGTTGACCGGGAGGACGATGTCGGCGCTGGTGCTGGTCGGGTTGTGGAAGAGGTCGAGGTGGACCTGGAACTCCAGCGTGCGCAGGGCGGCGGCCGTGCGGTCGGAGTCGGGCTGGGCGACGACGAGGTTGGAGCCGAATCCGATGAGGGCGCGGACCGGATAGGGGCGGCCGGTCTCGATGGCGGTGCACAGGTCGCCCGAGTTGATGTACCCGTACGCCGGCGGACCGAGGGGGTGCTTGTCGAGTCCGAGGGCCTTGGCGCGCTGTTCGGGGGCGAACTGGGCGAAGGAGGTCGCCGGGTTGTAGGGCGGGGCGGGGGCGACGTGGTTGCCGCCGGGGCTGTCGTAGGAGCCGGTCAGGGCGTAGAGCGTGGCCAGGGCGCGCTCGGTCTGGGTCGCGTTGGCGCTCTGGCCGACGCCGGTCCATCCGTAGGAGGTGACCGACGGGGCGGCCGCGATCTCGGCGGCGAGGGCGCGGATCTCCCGCTCGGGAATCCAGGTGGTGGCCGCGACCCGGTCCGGCGGCCAGGCCGCGCAGGCCCGGGCGTAGTGCTCGAAGGCGGGGGCGCAGTCGACGACCGACCCGTCACGGAGGGTGACCTGGCGGTGGCCGCGCAGGGCGAAGCGTTCGGGGCGGTGGGCGGCGCGGGCGGTGTCGTAGGCCTCGGGGCGGCCGGTCTCCTCGTCGAAGACGACGAAGCCCGCGGGGGGCTCGCCGGTGGCGGTGGCTTCGGAGGCGAGTCGGCCCGGCCCGTCGTGGTTCCCGGGCTCACCGAGGTCCGCGGCCCGCAGGAAGCACCCCGTGTCGGTGCGTACGAGCAGGGGCCCGTTGGTCCATGCGCGGACGAACGCCTCGTCGTAGCCCCCGCTCTCGATCAGGAGGTGGGCGAGGCCCAGCGCGAGCGCGGCGTCGGTACCGGGGCGTACGCGCAGCCAGTGGTCGGCGCGCAGCGCGCTGGTGGACCGGCGCGGGTCCACGACGGCCAGCTTCGTGCCCTTGGCCTGGGCGGCGGACAGCGCGGCGGACTGGGACAGCCAGGTCTTCGCGGGGTTGAAGCCCCACAGCAGCGCCAGGCCGGCGTTCGCGTAGTCGGGCGGCGGGATGGGCGCACCGAAGGTGAAGGCGTGCGCGAAGTCCTTGTGCCAGTTGCAGATCTCCGCGCTGTAGACCGTGTTCGGGCTGCCGAAGCGGCGTACGAAGCGTTCGATCCACTCGGTGGCGTCCGAGACCATCGTGCCCGAAGGGGTGGCCACGCCGAACGCGACGGCCTCGGGGCCGCTCTCCGCGGCGATCGCCCGCAGCTTCTCCGCGATCTCGGCCATGGCCTCGTCCCACGAGATGGCCACCCAGCCGGGATCGGGGTCCGTCTTGGGGTTCGTGCGGCGCAGGGGGGTGGTCAGGCGCCGGGTGCTGTGCGCGATCTCGGGCGCGGAACGGCCCTTGGGGCACATCGCCGCGCCGGTGGGATGGTCCGGGTCCGGGCGGACGCCGGTGAGGCGGCCGTCCTCGATGGTGTAGATCGCGCCGCAGCGCGATTTGCACAG
>NZ_JBSGXB010000543.1:0-2750 GCF_053609185.1 Streptomyces sp. NPDC054956
CCCGTCCTCCCCCGGCGGGATCACTCCCGGTGCCAGTCCGTGCCTGCCTCGTCCCCCAGGGACCGCTTCAGATAGACGCTGAGGTCGTTCGCCGCCCAGGAACGCCCGTCGGTCTCGTGGTCCCAGACGAAGACGTCCGTGCGCTCGGGGATCCTGACGAACGCGAACTGGTCGCCCCCGCCGTTGTCGCCGAAGAACATCAGCGGCTCGAACGGCATGTAGAGATCGGCGTAATCCGGCGCGGACCGGAAGGAGGCATTGTCCTCGGCGATCCGCTCGGCGGTCCAGACGACGTCCCCGCCGTCCTCACCGACGACACCGTCGCACTCGAGCAGCAGGGCCGCGAGGTCTTCGGGCAGCGGCTGCCCGAGCGCCCTCTCGACCGCAGCCAGGGCCTCTTCGCTCGCGGGCTCGCCCAGCTCCATGTCAGGGGACAGGTCGAGGATCAGTTCGCGCCACATCCGCCCATTCTCTCCCACGGCGACCGCGTGGAGCGGCACCGGGCGGGCCGGTGGGAGCCGGGCGGGACCGCCTCAGAGGGTGGGCACGGAAGCGGATTTCGGCGGTGCGTCGGCGGCGGGTGGGGCGAGGAGGGTGTCCAGCCGGCGGAGGGCGGAGCGGGACTGGACGGCCGCCAGGGTCGCGATCCCCGCGCCGAGGGCGAGCCAGCCGGCCGGGCCCGCCGCCATGACCGCGCCGGTCAGGAGCAGCGGTCCGGCGGACTTCTGGACGGACTGGGCCATGCCCGCGACGCCCAGGTAGGACGCCCTCGCCTCCGCGGGGGCCAGCGAGACCGCCAGCTCCCAGGAGCTCACCGAGCGCATCAGCTCCGCCGCGGTGGCCAGGACCGCCGCGACGAGGAGCGCGATCGACGCGGCCCAGACCCCGGTCCCCGCGGTGGCCGCCAGGAGGGCGCAGCAGGCGAGCATCGTCAGCCCGTACAGGACGACCGCCGCCGCGGCCTGGCGGGGCTCCTCGACCTTCGCCGACACGTGCAGCTGGAGTACGACGACGAGCACGGTGTTGATCACGAGGAAGGCCGGGATCAGGGCGTGCGGCGCGTCGGTGTGGTCCACCAGCCACAGCGGCAGGCCGACGGCCAGGATCGAGTCGTCCAGGTTCATCGGTATGTCGAGCAGTACGAAGCGCAGGTAGCCGCGGTCGCGCCACGGACTCGGCGCGCCCGGCCGCCGACCCGCCGGCGCCGGTGCCGGTGTCGGCGCCGTGTCGCCGGTGCGCGCGGCCACGTGCCCCTGGCCGCGCGGCTCCCGCGTCCGCCGGACCAGCACGGCCGCCGCGAGGAAGGACAGCGCGTTGGCGAGGATCAGCGCGTGGTAGGCCTCGCGGGTACCCAGGGCCAGACCGGCGGCCGCGATGCCCGCGCCGAGGGCGTAGCCGGCGTTGGCCGTACTGCGCGACAGCGCCTGGTAGGTGGCACGCCTCTCCCCCGCCACCCGCGTGGCGAAGAGCATCTCCAGGGTCTTGGCCGCCCGGTCGCCCAGGTACGTGACGGCGACCAGGGCCAGCAGCACGTCGAAGCGGGTGGCCACGAGCAGTGCGCTGAGCGTGCCGAGGCGCAGGAGGTGACAGCCGATCAGCAGGGAGCGCACCGGGAAACGGCCGGCCAGATGTCCCGCCAGGGGCGATCCGGCGATGCCCGCCACCGCGGACGCGCCGAGCAGGAGGCCGAGCCGTCCGGCGTCCAGGCCGACGACGAAGGTGAAGTACAGGACCGAGGAGGCGGCCCACAGTCCCGTACCGGTGCGGTCGAGGAACTGCGCCAGCAGCATGATCCGGGCGTCCCGGCCCCCCGGCGGGCGCCGCAACTGGGCCACCAGACCGGGCCGCACCCGCCGATCGCTCCGATCATGCCGCTCCGCCCCCTCCGGCCGCGCCTTCCGGATCCCCGCACCACGCCACCACATCTCAGACCTCCGAGCCCCCGTGAAGTATCTCGACATCGAGATACCTGCGGCAGCCTGCCCGAAATCAATCTTGACGTCAAGATACTTCTGGGAGCCGGGGGCCTCCGGGGCCCTTCCGCCCTCCCCGGGGCCGGTGCGCCGCCGCCGCGAAATCCCTCCTGCCTCCCGACCCTCCTGCGGCATACTCCGGGGGACGGGAAAGCCAACACCCGCTCCTCGGCCACGAACTGAGGACCCGTCACGGGCAGGGCGCGAACCGGGCCGGGCCGACCGCGGGGGAAGGGCTGGGGGGCCGGGTGGGACGCTCATGATGTTCGGATACGCGGACGACTGGACGGTGGTGCTCACCCTCCTCCTCGTACTGTGGTGGCTGTGCGGCCCCTTCGTGATGGCCGGCCTGGGCACATGGGTCGGACGGGCCGGCGGCCGGGCCGGCACCAAGGCGCGGGTCGCGTCCGTCGTGGTGCCGGTGGTCGTGATGGCGGCGCCGACGATCGCCAAGTTCAAACCGGACGGGGTCACGCCGACGCGCGGGGACACCATCGGGTTCCTCGTCGTCGAAGTCGGGCTCCTCACGATCCTGCCCTGGCTGATCGCCTACGGCGTGGCCCGCTACTTCGCCGCGCGGCGAAAGCGCCGGGGCTGAGGATCCGGCCCGAACGAGGACTGGTCCACGCGCCGCCCCTTCCGCCACACTGACCCCCGACCCCGGGGGGTACCGCCCCCAGGGCCCCCCCCCCCCCCCCCCGGAACAACAAAACAACCACGCGGAAAAAGGCGAAGAGACAAAACCGAAACAAAATAGTTACCCCAAGGAACAGGAAA
>NZ_JBSGXB010000544.1:0-2723 GCF_053609185.1 Streptomyces sp. NPDC054956
CCTCGGCGTCTCCGACGGCACGGCCGGGCTGATGGTCACCGTGCCCGGCCTGGTCGCCGGGTTCTGCGCGCCGCTGGTCACCGTCGGCGCCGGCCGGCTCGACCGGCGGTTCGTCCTGGTCGGGCTGTTCGCGCTGATGGCCGTCGCGAACCTGGTCGCCGCCCTCGCCCCCGGCTTCGCGGTGCTCCTGGCGGCCCGGCTGCTCGTCGGGGTCAGCGTCGGCGGCTTCTGGGCCATAGCCGGCGGCCTCGCGGTACGCCTCGTCCCCGAACGCCACGTCGGCCGGGCCACCGCCCTCGTCTTCGGCGGCGTCCCCACTGCCTCGGTGCTCGGCGTCCCCGCGGGGACCCTGCTCGGTGAGCTCGGCGGCTGGCGCTTCGCCTTCGCGGCCGTCGGCGGACTCGGACTCCTGACCCTGGCCGCCCTGCTCCTGCTGCTGCCCCCGCTGCCGCCGACCCGCCACATCACCTTCGGCCGGCTCCCCGCCCTGCTCCGGAGCAACGCCGGGGTCCGGGCCGGAGTGGCCGTCACCTTCCTGGTGGTGACCGGGCAGTTCGCCGCCTACACGTTCGTACGGCCGATCCTGCAGGACGTGTCGGGCGTCGACGCCGGCTTCGTGAGCACCCTCCTGCTGGGGTACGGCCTCGCGGGCGTGGCGGGCAACTTCCTGGCGGGGTCGCGCGACGCGTACCGCACGCTGTTCGCGGTCGGGGCCTGCCTCGCCGTGACCCTCGCGTTGATCGCCACCGTTCCCGGAGCCGTCGCGGGCACGCTGCTGCTGCTGGCCTGGGGCCTGGTGTACGGCGGGGTCTCGGTGAGCCTCCAGAGCTGGATGATCAAGGCCGCGCCGGAGGAGGCGGAGGCGGCCTCCTCGCTGATGGTCGCGATGTTCAACCTGGCCATCGCCGCCGGCGCCCTGTCGGGCGGCCTCGCGGTCGACGGGATCTCCGTGCGCGCCGCACCACTGACCGGCGCGGCACTGATGGCCCTGGCGGCAGTCACCGTATGGGCCACCTCGACCTCCAAGCGGGCCCGGACGAAGGCGCGGGCACACACGTCTGCGAAGGCGTACACGCCGGCGCAGGCACAAGCGCATGCGGCGGACCGGGTACAGGCCGACAAGGCGGCGGGCCGGAGTTGACCGTCCGCCATGCGGACCGCCGGCCACCCGGCCTCGCGGGTGAGCCGGCTCCGGAGTAACGGTTTGGCCGAAGTCGTCATGTACACATAGGGCGGATGGGATGCATCGGACATCAGGCTTGACCTGGGGCATCCCCGGGGGAAAGAGTGCGCCGGGCGAGTACCACCGCTCGGACCGGCGTGCCCGCCGCCCGGGCGGCAAGCGCCACCGCATGAGCCGCACTTCGGAGATATCGCACATGTTCATATCCGCCCGCTCTTCGCTCGCTTCGGCCGCGATCGGCGGTTCGCTCGCCGTCACCGCCCTCGGCGTCCTCGCGGCAGCTCCCTCGGCCTCCGCCACCCCGGCGCCCGACTCCACCACCTGCACCGGCGCGCTCGGTGTGGCCGGCCGCTACGGAGAATTCGTCGAGGGGGACGACCGGCACACCCCCGACGCCGAAGGCGCCGTCGCCGTCGGCGGGAACGCCGACTTCCGGGGCGGTTTCACCGTGGGCCAGGAGCTGACCGCCGAGCAGGTCAAGGCGCTCCCGGGCGGCAAGGCCCTGGTCGTCGCGGGGAACATCACGGGCGGCGTGCGGGTGATGAACGGTGACGGCAGCTACGGCGGCACCCTCACGGGTACCGCCGAGGCCCATCGCGGAACGGCGGCCAAGGGCCCCTCGCCCATCGACTTCGCCGCCGAGTTCCGCACCCTGCGCAAGGCCTCCGAAGCCCTGGCCGCCGCGCCGCAGTCGGCCTCCGCGCAGTGGCGCCATGACGGCTCGAACCTCCGGCTGACCGGTACGGACGCGCGGTTCAACGCCTTCACCGTTCCCGCCGCGGAGCTGGAGAAGGCCAAGGAGATCCGGATCAAGGTGCCGGCCGGCGCGGTGACCGTGGTCAACGTCCGGGGTGCCTCGTACGACCAGGCGAAGGCCGGCACCACCGGCTTCTTCCTCTGGGACGGGGCGGACGAGCGCGAGGTGCTCGACGACAAGCTGAGCAGCGCCGCCGGCGGGGACATCCGCGCGAAGCTGCTCTGGAACTTCCCCGACGCCGCCAAGGTGGTCAAGAACAGCACCAACGCCTGGCCGGGCAGCGTCCTCGCGCCCGACGCCGCCTTCGACCTGGGTTCCGGCGGGCCGGTCAACGGCTCCGTCATCGCCAAGTCGCTGACGGGCACGGGCGGCGCCGAGACGCACCACCACCCCTTCACCGGATGCCTCCCCGGCAACCCGGTGCCCGTGGTGAACCCCCCGGCCCCCGGAACCGTCCCGTCGACCACCCCGTCGGCCCCCGTGTCCGTGTCCGCGTCCGCTCCCGCGACACCCCGTACGCCGGGCGGATCCATCCACCCGGCCCCGTCCGGCAGTGGTCCGGCCGTGGTCACCGGGGGAGGCACTTCCGGTACCTCGGGCGGCTCCGGCGGGGGGCTCGCGCTCACCGGCGCCGGCCTGGCCGTGCCGCTGGCGATCGGCGGCGCCGTCGAGGCGGACGTCAGGGTCACCAGGATGTTGGTGCACAGCCGGCGCGAGAGCCGGTCGGCGGGGCGGCCGCCGAAGTAGGCGCGCAGGGCGTCCCGGCCCTCGATCCGCCGGTCC
>NZ_JBSGXB010000545.1:0-2694 GCF_053609185.1 Streptomyces sp. NPDC054956
TTCGACGCCCGGGCGCCCTTCGGGGCCGGGGCGCCCTTCGGGGCCGGGGCGCCCTTCGGGGCCGGGGCCCGGTTCTCGACCCGGGCGGGCGGGCTCGCCACCGCGCTCCCGACCGCGCTCCTGGCCGGCAGGTCGTCCGTTCTGTTTATCGGCATATTCCATCTTCCCATCGGGCGGACCCCGGACCTCCGGACCACAGGCGGAGCGCGGACCAGGACCCTGGTCCTGGTCGGGGGCCCGCGCCGGTCCCTGGTCCCGGGTGCGAGTTCCTCCCCGGACCCGACGTTTCGCCGTGCGGCCGGTGATGAGCTGGTGATCAGCCGGGAACCCCCGGCCGCCACCCCGTTACGGAGGACTCCTTGATCCGCGCCCTGACCGCCTTCGCCACTCGAAGTCCATGGAAGGTCATAGCCCTCTGGGCGGTGCTGGGCATCGCCCTGACGATCTTCGGCCAGGCGCTCGTCTTCCGCGCCACACAGGCGAGCACCGGCGAGTTCCTGCCTGCCTCCTACGATTCGGCGGCCGCGCTGAAGGTAGCCGAGGAGCACTTCGGGGCCAAGCCGGACGCCAACCCGCTGACCGTGCTGGTGGGGCGCGCCGACGGTGCGGCGCTGACCGCGGCCGACGAGCGGCGGATCGACGACGTGGCGGCGAAGCTGTCCCGGCAGCGGATCGTCATGCCGCGGCCGAAGGACACCCCGACCTTCCTGATGCAGGACCGCTCCCAAACGCCCCGGATCAGCCCGGCCATGACGGCGCCCGACCGGAGCTTCCGGCTGCTGGCGGTCGAACTGACCGGCAATCCCATGGACCCCGGGATGCAGGAGCTGTACCGGACCTTCCGGGACCACGCCCGGGCCGAGTTCGCGGAGGCGGACCTGCGGACCGGGTTCACCGCCGGGCTCGCGGACACCGTGGACACCGCCGACGCGGAGGCCACCCGGTCCAAGATCGTGGGCGCCGTCATGCTCGCGGTGATCGTACTGCTGCACGTGCTGGTCTTCCGCAGCGTCCTGGCGGCGTTGCTGCCGCTGGTCGCCGTCAGCATCATCGGCGGAGCGGCGGCCGGGGTGGTGGTCATCACCGCACTGCTGACCGGGATCGAACTCGACGCCTCCACCCCCCAGTTGATCAGCGTGGTGCTGGTGGGCATCGGCATCGACTACTTCCTCTTCCTGCTCTTCCGCTTCCGCGAGCAGCTGCGCAAGCACCCGGAGCAGTCGGGCCGGGTGGCCGCGGCCGAGGTCGCCGGCCGGGTCGGTACGGCGATCACCTGTGCGGCGCTGACCATCGTCGCCGCGTTCTCCACCCTCGCGGTGGCCACCTTCGGCCAGTTCCGGGTGCTGGGCCCCGCCATCGCCGTGTCCGTACTGGTGATGCTGCTCGGCAGCCTGACCCTGATGCCGGCCATCCTCGCGGTCACCGGCCGCAAGATGTTCTGGCCCTCCCGGGCGCTGAAGCAGGAGCCCCGCGGGGGCGTGGCCGCGCGGACCGGCGATCTGGTGGCCCGGCGGCCGCTGACCCTGGTGCTCGCCTCCGTGGCCCTGCTGGGGGCGCTCGCCGCGGGAATGGCCGGGATGCGGGTGGACTACGGGCAGAGCGGCCCCGGCGGGGAGCGTACGGCTTCGGCGGCGACGGCGGCCGAGATCGCCCGCGCGCTGCCCGCCGGGGTCTCGGATCCGACCAGCGTGTTCGTGACCGCCACCGACGGCGGCGCGCTGACCGCCGAACGGCTCGGGGGGCTCTCCCGCGCGCTGGCCTCGGTCGGCGGGGTGGGCCAGGTGGCGCCGACGGTGCTGAGCGAGGACCGCCGGGCGGCCCGCATCGACCTGTTCCCGACCGCCGATGCGCACGGGCAGGAGGCCCGTGACCTGGTCTCCGGACCGGTCCGGGCCGCGGTGGCCGCGCACCGGCCGGACGGTACCGAGGCACATGTCGGCGGTACGGCGGCGATCTTCTCCGACATCGCGTCCGCCGTGGACAAGGACCTGAAGGTGGTCTTCCCGGTGGCGGCGGCGCTGATCGCGCTGATCCTGTTCCTGCTGCTGCGGAGCCTGCTGGCGCCGGTGGTCCTGATGCTCGCGGTGGGAATGGGCTTCGCGGCCACGCTGGGTGCCTCGACGCTGGTGTTCCAGCACGCGGCGGGCCGGCCGGGCGTGGACTTCTCGCTGCCGCTGGTGCTGTTCCTGTTCGTGGTCGCGCTGGGCACCGACTACAACATCCTGATCACCGACCGGATCAGGGAGGAGATGGACCGGCCCGGTCCGGCCCGTGCGGCGGTGGCCCGGGCGGTGCGGCACACGGCGCCGGCCATCGCGACCGCGGGACTTGTGCTGGCGTTCTCCTTCGGGAGCCTGGCCGCGAGCCAGGGCTCCGCGACGCAGCAGATCGGCTTCGCCACGGGCCTCGGGATCCTGCTCTCCGCGTTCGTGCTGTCGATCGTGCTGGTGCCGGCCGTGGCCGCGCTCCTGGGCCGGTCCCTGTGGTGGCCGCTCCGGTCCCGCCGGGGTGCCGAGGAGCCGGTGCCGGCCGGTGGCAGGCACCGGGAGCACCGGGAGTCCGAGCGGGTCATGACCGGCTGAGCCACCGGTCCGGCCCCGCGGGGGGCCGTGCGCGAAGCACCGTAGGAAGGGGAGCGTCGCGGGCCGGGCCCCCCACCCCCACGCACAAGCACAACCAGAAGCGAACGCCCGC
>NZ_JBSGXB010000546.1:0-2674 GCF_053609185.1 Streptomyces sp. NPDC054956
GGTCCACAAGCCCAGCCCTGCGGCTCTCCCAACCGGTGTCGAGGGCTCGCTCAGTTCTTCGAGCAGCTCGTCGACCAGCGCGCGGGGCTCGTCGGCGTGGAACCGGACCGTGCGCGCCTCGGCCCGGGCACCGAGCGGGCGGTGGAAGACGAGCGGCCGGGCCAGTTCCACGGTCACGGTGGTCTGGCTGCCCACGATCAGGTCCAGCACCCCGTCCTCGGAGAGGGCGACGAGCCGGCCCTCCGGGTAGCGGCGGTCCACCCGGACCGAGGCCACCGCGTCGGGCGGGACGGTCAGGTCGAAGAGGGCTCCGTAGCGGATGCGCAGGGTGCCGTCGGGGCGGACCACGTGCGGGCGGGTGACGCAGGCCGCGTGCATCGCGAGGACCAGCAGCACCCCGTACACGTCGAGGACGAGCACCACCCGGTGGACGGCCGGCCAGGGGATCAGGACCGCCAGCCCCACCGTCTCGATCAGCGACACGAAGAGCAGGCCGTACATCATGGCCGTCTGCGGTCCGGTGTACGCGGCCGCGTGGTCCGCGGGGCCCACCCCGTGCGGCGGCCTGCGCAGCACCCACCGGCCGAGCGCGGCGCAGGCGCGCAGCTCGTGCAGCACGAGGCGGCGTACGGGCTCGGGCACGACGGCCCGTACGGCCTCGCGGCGGGCCGCCCCGGGGGCTGCCCCGCGGGCGCGCGCGGCGGCGTACAGGGAACGCAGGACGCACACCTCCAGGACGAGGACCCCCAGCACCAGCACCTCGGCGGCCGCGAGGGCCCAGCCGGGCGGACGCAGGCCGGCCGCCAGGCACACCACGAGCACCAGCTCCGTGGGAATCACCGCCGCGGCCGCGATCCGCGCCGCGCGTATCGCGCTCATGCCCGCCCCTCCCGCGAATCCGTGGCGGTGCCGGTGCCCGTACCACTGCCGGTGAACGCTTCCATCACCCGGCGGACGACCTCCGCCTGCGCCGGGGCGTACTCGGCGAGCAGGGCCTCCGTGAACCCGGGCGCGGACGCCGTCCCTTCGCCGGCCGGGATCGCCGCGAGCGCCTCGGCGGGCACCGCGGCGACCAGCGCGGCGGCGAGCGGCCCGATCCGGGGGTCGTCGACGGCCGCGTCCGCCAGCTCGTCGAGCCGCTCGTACAGCGCGAGCACCGCCGGATCGGCGGCGACCTTCCCCAGCGCGGCGTACAGCTCCTCCCCCGCGGCCCCCGAGGCGTCCAGCAGGCTCAGGTGCTCCCGGTCGAGCGCGGCGCTCGGCGAGGCCGTCGCGGGCGCCTTCGCGAGCAGCGCGGCGAGCGCCGGCGAGACCGGCTCGACCTCCCCGGGCGGGGCGGCGAGCAGCACGGCCAGCCGCCGCCTGCGCTCGGCCAGTTCGGCCTCCTGCCGGGCGAGGTCGGCGTCGAGCTCCTGGAGTACGTCGGCCAGCTCGCGCCCGGCGTCGTCCGCGAGCACGTCGCGCACCTCGTCGAGGCTCAGCCCGAGCTCGGTCAGCCGGCGCACCCGGGCCAGCCGGACGGCGTCCCGCACGCTGTAGGCGCGATAGCCGTTGGGCCGCCGGTCCGGCTCCGGGAGCAGGCCGACGTGGTGGTAGTGCCGGATCGCCCGGGTGGTGACCCCGACGAGCGCGGCGATCTCTCCGATCCGCATACGGGCCAGTAGAAACCCTGCCGCTGCGTCAAGGTCAAGGGCTTACAGAGTGCAGGTAGCATGGTCGACACGACAGACGAGTCGGCCGGACGGCCGCGTCGGGGTCCCCGGATCCCGCCGAGGAACGTCCGGGCTCCACAGGGCAGGGTGGTGGCTAACGGCCACCCGGGGTGACCCGCGGGACAGTGCCACAGAAAACAGACCGCCTGGGGCTTCGGCCCCCGGTAAGGGTGAAACGGTGGTGTAAGAGACCACCAGCGCCTGAGGTGACTCAGGCGGCTAGGTAAACCCCACCCGGAGCAAGGTCAAGATGGGTTGTCCTCGGACAGCCCTGCGCGGACGATCGAGGGCTGCTCGCCCGAGTTCGCGGGTAGACCGCAAGAGGCCGGCGGCAACGCCGGTCCTAGATGGATGGCCGTCTCCCCGGCGACCGCGAGGTCTCCGGGTGACAGAACCCGGCGTACAGGCCGACTCGTCTGTCGGCGAACAGCCCCCGCTCACCCGTTCATTCGGGGCGGGGGCTTCGTCGTACCCGGCCGGAGCGGCGGTCACGCCTCCCAGTGGGCCCCGTAGCGGGGCCGGTAGGGCTCGATGACCGTCTCGGGGTCGTGGAGCGCGACCCGGCATGCGGCCCGGATTCGGGCCCGGGCGCCGCGCTCGGCCAGGTTGGCGGCCTCGGACAGGGATCCAGCGAAGGCACAGCAGTACCGCCAGCTGTCGAAGGCACGCCGGACCTCCCGCGGCTGCGGGCGCCGGCCCTCCTTCGCCGCCGTACGGAGCTCGGCGGCGGAGTACCGCAGGCTGCGCAGTTCCACTCGGCGCCAGGGGCCGCCGTACGGACGCCGGCCGAGGGTGTCGCACTCCTTGCGCCGCTGTGCGGCGAACGGGGTGCGCGGTGCGGGAATGTGGTGGGCGGTGCGGGACAAGGAGAGCCTCCAGCCGCACCCCAGGGCCTTCCTGGGGTGCTACCGGAAGCCGGACGGGTACGGCGGCACGTGCGGCTCCCTCCTCCGGTCCTCGCG
>NZ_JBSGXB010000547.1:0-2674 GCF_053609185.1 Streptomyces sp. NPDC054956
GGGACACGTACTGGTCGCCGGCGCGGTCGTGGTGCCGGTGTTCCTCGTGGCGCTGCACCGGGGGGGCATCGGACTGGGCACCGTGGCCCGTGCCTGTGCCTGGCCCTTCCTGGGCGGCGCCGTGATGACGGCCGTCGTGCTCGTACTGGAGCGGCTTCTCGGGGACGGCGTCCTCGCTCTGCTGGCCATCGGGGTCGCCGGGGCCCTGACCTACGGCCTGTGCGTCCTGCCCAGCCTCGGCTTCCTGCGCGGCGCCCCCTCGGGCGCCGCGCCCGTGACGGTGGAGGGATAGCTCCGTGGCACGTCATAGCTCGGTAACACGTCGTAGCAGACGCTTATGGGCCTGGGTGGCCGCGGGGGTCCTCCTGGCCGCCGTACTGGCCGTGTACCAGGCCGAGCGGATGGGAAGCAGCGAGCCCACGGCGGGTTCCTGCCCGGAAGCCGCTCTCCAGTGCCCCGGAGGCGAACCTCCTCCCCCCGCGTCCGAGCCCTCGACGGACCCCTCCGCCTCGGTCAGCCCGAGCCCCTCGGCCGCGTCCGAGTCCCCGTCTCCGTCCCCGTCGGCCTCCGCCGCGGCGACGAGCAAGGCTCCGCCGCCCGCGGCGGCGGCCGCGTGCACCTCGGCCACGCCGGGTGCCTGCGGGTTCCCCGATGCCCGGAGCACCGGTCCGCGCATCAAGCTGGAGCGGCACGACACGGGGAACATGTCGGTGAAGACCGACGGGACGGTCATCAAGGGCTGGGACATCGTCGGCTCGCTGGACATCTACGCCAACGACGTCACCATCATCGACAGCAAGATCACCTCGGCCAACTGGTGGGGCATCAACCTGCGCCCCGGCTACAAGGGCCTGCGGGTCCTGCACACCAACATCACCGCCGTACCGGGCAAGGGCCCCGACAACGGCGGCGTCAACTACGCCGTGTCCAACATGGGCGAGAGCTCGATCGAGGTCGGCTGGTGCGACATCTCGGTGTTCGGCAACGCCCTGTCCATGGGCCAGGGCGATCTGCACGACAACTACGTGCACGACATCGCCGCCTTCCGCAACCTGGGCGGTGAATGGCAGCACACGGACGCCGTCATCAGCGGCGGAGGGAACTCGGGCCGGCTGACCATCCGCCACAACACCCTGCTCAACTCCACCACGGTCGACCGGGGCGCCAGCGCGGCCCTGGGACTCTTCGCGGACACCGGCAACGTCAGCAACGTCGTCGTCGACCGCAACTGGCTGGCCGGCGGGGCGTACGCGCTCTACGGCGGCGGCCCCGGTGCCACGGGGATCCAGGTCACGGACAACGTGTTCTCCACCCAGTACCATCCGGGCGCCGGAACCTACGGGGCGGTCGCGGCCTGGAACGCGGGCGGCGCGGGGAACGTGTGGCGCGGCAACCGCATGAGCGACGGCCGGCCGGTCGAACCCGAACCGGCCTCCTGACGATCGAGAGGACATCATGCGCCGCATCGCCCGGGCCCCCTGGGAGCTGCTCAAGCGGGCCTTCGGCTGGCTGGTGCTGTTCGAGGCCAGGAACAAGCTGCTGCTGGCCCCTTCCGCGGTGCGGCTGCGCCGTTTCGAGGACGCCGAGACGCTCCGGCTGGCCGCCCTGCCCGGCCGGCCGCCGGCCGCGCTGGTCGCCACCGTGATCGCCACGCACCGGCGCCCCGAGGCGCTGCGCGCGGCGGTCCGCTCGGCCCTGGCGCAGACGGTGTCCGACCAGGTGGTCATCGTCGTGGACGACGGCGCGGGGCTGCCGGAACTTCCTCCGGACCCGCGGCTGTTCGCGGTGTCGCTGTCGCGCAACACGGCCACGGCCGGGGTCGTGCGCAACGTCGGGATACGGCTGACCCGTTCGCGGTACGTCGCCTTCCTGGACGACGACAACCTGTGGGAGCCGGACCACCTGGAGCAGGCCCTCGCGGTGCTGGAACCGGCCGGGGGGCCCGACGCCGTGTACACGGCGCTGCGCAGGGTGCTCCCCGACGGCAGCGAACGGGACGTGCTGTCGGTGGCGTTCGACCGCCGCCGCTCCGCCCACGAGGCCTTCCTCGACACCAACGCCTTCGTGGCGCGCCGCACCCGGTCGCTGTACTTCAGCCGGCTGCGGCGCACCCCGGAGGTGCTGCCCCGCGAGGACTGGGAGCTCGTACGCCGCTACAGCCGCCGGCACGAGGTCCGCCACGTGCCCCGGCCCACCGTCCGCTACCTGGTCAACCCGGAGAGCTTCTACACCGCATGGGACGGTACGGCGCCCACCGGGTGACGGAATTCAGCCCCGCCAGGGGGCACCTCCCAGCACCTCCCAGCGGTGGCTGGGGGAGTTCGAGGCGCGGGGTCCGGGGGCAGCGCCCCCGGCAACGGCGCCGCACCCCGACCCGGCCGGATCAGGGACCCGGAGTGGCGCGCAGCGCCGAGGGGCTGGCCAGGGCGCGCGCCGCGGCGCGGCTCGCGGGCCGGCCGAGGGCCGCCCGGGAGGTCTCCCGCAGCAGTACGGCCGCCCGGAAGGCGGTGGTGGCCGCCGCCCCGTGGCGGCGCCCGTAGAGCCTGACCCGGTTGAGGGTCAGCAGCGTCCACAGCCGGGGGGACACCTGGGAGTCCCCGCCGAGGTGGGTGGCCGCGGCGGCGGGCTCCAGGCGGGTGGCGAAGCCCCGGTCGCCGGCCCGCAGGCAGTACTC
>NZ_JBSGXB010000548.1:0-2615 GCF_053609185.1 Streptomyces sp. NPDC054956
GACCTGCGGGGGAGTGCTCGACGTACTGATCACCCCGGTCCGCCGGCACGACCCCGTGCGGACCGCCGTCGGCGCCGTGCTCGACGCCGCCCGCGACGGGGCGCGCTGCGCACTGGGCCGGGTGGTCAGCGGCCCGCCGCAGCACCTCGGCCGGGCGCTGGCCGTGCACGCCGACGGCTCGTACGAGGGCCGCCTCGGCGGGAGCACGGAGCTGGACCGGGCCGCCGCCGAACGGGTGAGGGTCTGGCTCGCCGCCGGGCGCACCGGCACCACCGAGCTCGGCACCGCCGGCGGGCTGTGCGGGGCTCCGCTGACCCTCCTCGTCGAGTCCGCCGCCTCGCCGCCCCGGCTCCTCGTGTACGGGGCCATCGACTTCGCCGCAGCCCTGGCCCGGATCGGCGCCTTCCTGGGCTACCGGGTCACCGTGTGCGACGCCCGGCCCGTCTTCGTCACCGCCGCCCGGTTCCCCGACGCCGACGAGCTCGTCGTGGACTGGCCGCACCGGCACCTCGCCGCGGAATGGGAGGCCGGCCGTCTGGACCCCCGTACGGTGGTGTGCGTACTGACCCACGACGCCAAGTTCGACATCCCCCTCCTGACGCTCGCACTGCGGCTCCCGGTCGGCTACGTGGGGGCGATGGGATCGCGCCGCACCCACGAGGAACGCACCGGACGGCTGCGTGCCGAGGGACTGCCGCAGGCCGTGCTCGACCGGCTGCGCTCCCCGATCGGCCTCGACCTCGGCGGCGGAACCCCCGAGGAGACGGCCCTGGCCATCGCCGCCGAGTTCACGGCCGAGCGGTACGGACGCGCCGGCGGGCCCGTCCTCCCGCTGGCCCTCGGCGCCGGACCCGTCCACCGGCCCCGCCGCCCGGCCCCGGCGGCCCCGCGGGTCTAAAGTCCCGTAGGAAACGACCAACCGGCCCCATATGTCCTGGACGATCGGCCCGGGCAACGTAAACGCCAGGGCGTGGGACAATGAAGTACGTGCGTTTCCTCGGCTGCCCTGACGTGGGTAGGACGGGCTCCTCCGATTCGACTGGGATGTTCTGCACGTGCGTTTTCTCAATGACCTGAAGCCGCCGTACGACCTGACGTACGACGATGTGTTCATGGTGCCGAGCCGCTCCGCGGTCGGTTCCCGTCAGGGCGTCGACCTTTCCGCCCCCGACGGCACCGGCACCACCATTCCGCTGGTCGTGGCCAACATGACCGCCATCGCCGGCCGCCGGATGGCCGAGACGGTCGCCCGCCGCGGCGGAATCGTCGTCATCCCGCAGGACATCCCCATCGATGTCGTCACCGACGTCATCTCCTGGGTCAAGACCCGCCACCTCGTGCTCGACACCCCGATCACGCTGGCGCCCACCCAGACCGTCGCCGACGCGCTCTCCCTGCTGCCCAAGCGGGCGCACGGCGCCGGCGTCGTCGTCGACGCCGAGGGCCGCCCCGTCGGCGTCGTCACCGACCACGACCTGACCGGCGTGGACCGCTTCACCCAGCTCTCCGAGGTCATGTCGAAGGAGCTGCTGCTCATCGACGCCGACATCGACCCCCGCGAGGCCTTCAACAAGCTCGACGCCGGCCACCGCAAGCTGGCCCCCGCCGTCGACAAGGACGGCAAGCTCGTCGGCATCCTGACCCGCAAGGGCGCGCTCCGCGCGACCCTGTACACCCCCGCCACCGACGCCAACGGCAAGCTGCGCATCGCCGCCGCCGTCGGCATCAACGGCGACTTCGTGGCCAAGGCGAAGCAGCTGCTCGACGCGGGCGTGGACACGCTCGTCATCGACACCGCGCACGGCCACCAGGAATCGATGATCAGCGCGATCAAGGCCGTCCGCGCCCTCGACCCGCAGGTCCCGATCGTCGCCGGCAACATCGTCGCCGCCGAGGGCGTCAAGGACCTCATCGACGCCGGCGCCGACATCATCAAGGTCGGTGTGGGCCCCGGCGCCATGTGCACCACCCGCATGATGACCGGCGTGGGCCGCCCGCAGTTCTCCGCGGTCCTGGAGTGCGCGGCCGAGGCCAAGAAGCACGGCAAGCACGTGTGGGCCGACGGCGGCGTCCGTCACCCGCGCGACGTGGCGATGGCGCTGGCCGCCGGCGCGTCGAACGTCATGATCGGCTCCTGGTTCGCCGGTACGTACGAGTCCCCGGGCGACCTGCAGCAGTCGGCCGACGGCCGCCTCTACAAGGAGTCCTTCGGCATGGCCTCGGCGCGTGCGGTGCAGAACCGCACCTCGGAGGAGTCGGCGTACGACCGTGCGCGCAAGGGTCTCTTCGAGGAGGGCATCTCCACCTCGCGGATGTTCCTCGACCCGGCGCGGCCGGGCGTCGAGGACCTGATCGACTCGATCATCGCCGGTGTGCGGTCCTCTTGCACCTACGCCGGTGCGGGGTCCCTCGCGGAGTTCGAGGAGAAGGCCGTCGTCGGTGTCCAGTCCGCGGCGGGCTACGCCGAGGGCAAGCCGCTGCACGCCAGCTGGAGCTAGTTCCTTCTTCCCGTGGCCCCGGCCGTCCCTAGGTGGACGGCCGGGGCCACGGCCGTACCCGGTCCGCCGGGTGTACCGCTGCGCGGGGCGGAGGTCCCCTACCCGCCCTTCGCCCGT
>NZ_JBSGXB010000549.1:0-2582 GCF_053609185.1 Streptomyces sp. NPDC054956
GAGTCTGGGGCGGAGCCCCAGGGGCTCGGGCGGAGCCGTGCCCGTCGGGTCAGGGCGGAGCCCTGGGAACGGTGGAAGGGCGGGTAGGGGACTCCGCCCCGCGCAGCGGCAACCCGCGGCGGACCGGCCCGGGCGGGGGCAACACTCAGGCGGCTCGGCCGGGCACCGGCAACCTCAGGCGGCCCGGCCCGGCCCGGCCCGGCGCCGGCAGCTGCAGGCGGGCTAGTTGAGGAGGGCTCGGGCCGAGGTGGCTTCCGCGCGGATGCGGGCCGCCGCCGGCGGGTCGATCACGTCGACGACGAGCGCGTACGACTCCAGCTCGGACGCGCCCGCCGCGAACTCCCCCCGCTCCACGAGCAGCTTCGCCCGCTCGTACCGCAACGCCGCCGGATGCGACGGCAGGAGCAGCGCCAGGTCCAGCGCCCACAGCGCCACCCCCGAGTGCTCGGGCCGCGCCGAGGCCCACGCCCGGATGTTGTTCAGGACGCGCAGCACGATGTCCAGCGTCCGCGCGGCGGTCCGCGGCCCGGCCGCCAGCTCCGCCGGACCCGCGCCCAGCGAGGCACCGCCCGCGAAGGGGTCGACGACCACACCCTCCTCCGGATCCCCGAAGCCCACCACGAAGTGCCCCGGCAGGGCCAGCCCGTACACCGGGGCCCCGGCCCGCCGGGCCACCTCCAGCCAGACCACGGACAGCAGGATCGGCAGCCCCCGGCGCCGCCGCAGCACCTCGTGCAGGAGCGAGGAAGAGAGCCGGTCGTAGTCGGCCGGGGTCCCGTGGAACCCCAGCCGCCCGCCCAGCAGTTCGGTCACCGCCGAGGCCCACGCGCGAGCGTCCCGCAGCCCGTACGGGAGCATCCCCGCCAGCCGGTCCAGCTCTATCTGCGCCCAGTCCATGACCCGTTCGTCGAGCTCCGGGTCCCCCTCCGCGGCGAGCAGCAGGCACAGTACGGCCAGGTCGGGGCGCTCGGCCCGGGCCTCCGCGGCGAACCGCTCGCGGCCGGGCGAGGTCACGCCGCCGCCCCGCGGTAGTGGTGGTAGCTGTGGTGCGCCGAGAAGCCCATCCCGTCGTACAGCGCCCGCGCCCCGGTGTTCTCGGTCTCCACCTGGAGCCACGCCGCCGAGGCGCCCTCCTCCAGGGCGCGCCGCGCCAGCACCGCCATCACGGCCGTCGCCAGACCCTGGCGCCGGTGTTCCGGAGCGACCTCGACGGCCGCGAAGCCGGCCCAGCGGCCGTCCACGACGACCCGCCCGATCGCCCGTCCGGGCAGCAGCGCGAACCACACCGAGGGCCCCGCCGTGAGCACCCGGCGGGCGGCCTCGGGGTCGCTGACCCGCCCGTAGCGGCCGAGCCACTCCTCGTCCGGGGCGCGGTTCAGAGTGACGTCCCCGACGGCGGGGAGCGCCGCGTCGTCCACGTCGGCCAGCACCGCCAGCCCGCCCGTCCACACCTCGGCGGAGACCTCGCGGACCCAGCCCCGGTCCTCCAGCCCGGCGCAGAGCAGTTCCTGGGTGCCCGCGGCCCCCGTCGCGGCCTGGACGTAGGCCGGAAGTCCTCTTTCCGCGTACCAGGAGGTCACTCGCGCGAGTGCATCGTCCAGCGGGGCCCCCGGGTCGCCGAGCGCCAGTACGGAGTTGGCCCGCCGGGTGAAGCCCGCGGACGCGCGCAGCGTCCACTCGCCCAGCGGCTCGCTCTCCAGCGGCACCCAGGACCGCGCGGCGGTCCGCGAGAGCTCCTCGAAGGAGGCCGCGGGACCCCTGCGCCGGGCCGGCGCGGCCGGTACGACCTTGCCCGCGACCAGCGCGGATTCCGGGATGCGGACGGACTCGCCGGTCTTTCGTGTGATCGTCAGCACACCCCTGTTCCAGGATGTGAGAACCCCTACCGTGTCCGTGAACGCGAAGGCCCCGCCGGACCCGCCCTCCACCCGTCGTACAGAGACTCGTTTACCCACGTCAGCGGGTGTAATCCGGATCTCCAGCCGTCCACCGGCAGTGATTTCCACAGCTCTGTCCGCCCCTCCTGTTCGGATCGTGCCCGGGAACGGAGATACTAGAGGCGGGCATCGACGACGCCGCGCTCCCGCGCGATATGGACAGCCCTTATGAGGAGGAACGAGAGCGTGACCTACGTCATCGCGGAGCCTTGTGTCGACGTCAAGGACAAGGCGTGCATCGAAGAGTGCCCCGTCGACTGCATCTACGAGGGCCAGCGGTCCTTGTACATCCACCCGGACGAGTGCGTCGACTGTGGTGCGTGTGAGCCGGTATGCCCGGTCGAGGCCATCTTCTACGAGGACGACACTCCGGAGGAGTGGAAGGACTACTACAAGGCGAACGTCGAGTTCTTCGACGAGCTCGGTTCGCCCGGTGGTGCTTCCAAGCTCGGCCTGATCGAGCGCGACCACCCCTTCATCGCAGCGCTTCCGGCGGACATCAACCCGAGCCACTGACGGTCGGTACCGCCTGAACCGCCACCTCGGTCCCGGCCCGCCCCCAGCCGGCCGGGGCCCCGGTGTTTAACCCCCCACGCCAGCACCAGTGTCTTATAAACAACAGAACCAGGCGACGAAGGAAATATT
>NZ_JBSGXB010000550.1:0-2574 GCF_053609185.1 Streptomyces sp. NPDC054956
CGGTGCCCCACCGGGAGGGACCCCGCCCCCAGGCCCCGGCACCGGCCACCGCCCCGAGCGGGGACGCCGCGTGGCGCAGCTTCCCGTATCCCGATCCGGTCTCGCGCAGCCACGGCTCCGGCGTGTAGCCGGGTACGGCGGCTCCGGCTCCCGGTACCTCGCGGACCAGCCACGACGCCGTTCCGGCCAGCGAGAACCGCAGTCCGCGCCCGCCGCCGTCCGCGAGCGCCCGTAGGACACCGGCCGCCACCAGGTACCCCGTTCCGTGGTCCAGTGCCTGCGCCGGCAGTACCCCGGGGCCCTGTTCGTCCCCGCAGGCCGCGGAGATCCCGTAACCCGCCTGGACCAGGGAGTCGAAGCCCCGGCGTCCGGCCCAGGTTCCCCGCCATCCCCACGCGCACAGCTCGGCGACGACCAGCCCCGGCCGGTCCGCGAGGAGTTCGCGGGCACCGAGGCCGTGCCGGGCCAGCGCCCCCGGCCGGTAGCCCGTCACCACCACGTCCGCCCCGTCGAGCAGTTCCTCGAACACCGCCCGGTCCGCGGCCGCGTCCAGGTCCAGCAGCGCGGACCGCTTCCCGAAGCCGGTGTCCGCGTACGCGTCGTCCGACTCCGGGAGCCGCGGCGAGTCGATCCTCAGCACGTCGGCGCCGAGCAGTCCCAGGGTCCGGGTGGCCACCGGCCCGGCGATGACCCGGGTCAGGTCCAGGACCCGTACGCCCTCCAGCGGCAGCCCGGCCGCGCTCCTGCCCAGCACCCGCCCGCGGCCGCCCGAATCCCACAGCTCCGCCAGCGGCTGCGGCTCCCCGTACTCCCGGGCGACGGCCACCGCCAGACCGCCTTCCGCGTACACCGCCTCCTGCACGTCCACGGCCGCCCGGCGGGAGACCGCCTCCGCGACGCCCTCGCGCGTCCCCGCGCCCAAGGCCCGTACCAGCGCGGCCTCGTGGTGCGGGTAGTTCGCGTGCGTCCGCACCCAGCCGTCGGCCGACCGCCAGAAGCCGGACAGCGGCGCGAACGTCACCGGCGTCCTCCCCTCCACCAGCAGGTGGCGTTCGCTGACGAAGGCCGTGGCCACGGCGCCTTCGTCCACGACGAGCGGGGCCACGTCGTCCGGCCCGCCACCCGCCCGTACGGCGGACAGCTCCGCCGCGGCGAGCGCGCACGCGCCGACCGTGGCGCGGGCGAGTTCCCGTACGGGCAGCGGCCCGTCACCCAGGCCGCTCGCACCGCGGTAGGCCACCCGTCCCGCCAGTGCGCCGGCCCCTCCCAGCGCGGCCCATGCCTGCGCCGTCCCACCGTCATCACTCGTCATGGGGTCATCCTGCGCGACCTCGCCCCCGTACGGCCAGTGACCTGGTGCGCAGCTCCGTTACCCGATCGGGCGATGTAGGGCGCGAGGGCGTCTCGATTCGCGTCAACCCGCGTTACACGACGCGGAACATGAACACCGCCTCGGCAGCCTCGTCTTCCGTCGCGGCGCACGCCCGCGCGTGCGGAGCGGGGGCGGCCGGCGGCCCGTACGAGGGAGCATGATGACCGACCCGACCGCGGTGGACACCAGGCGCAGAAGGCTCGCCGCACACTGCCGTGCCGTGAGCGAGGCGCCCGCGTTCTCGCTCGCCGTTTTCGCGGTGATCCTCTTCAACGCCCTACTCCTGGGCATCGAGACGTACAGCGGTCTGTCCGCCGAGTACAGCCGGCTGCTCGCGATGACCGAGCACTTCTGCGTGGCGGCCTTCACCCTGGAGATGCTGATCCGCCTGGGCGCGCACGCCGACCGGCCGAAAGCTTTCTTCCGGGACCCCTGGAACGTCTTCGACCTGCTGGTCGTCTCCTCGGCCTTCATCCCGTTCCTGCGGGAGAACACCACGCTGCTGCGGCTGCTGCGGCTCGCGCGCGTCCTGCGCACCGCGAAGTTCATGCCCCAGCTGCGGGTGCTGCTCGTGGCCGTGGGCCGCAGCCTGCCGGGCACCGTCAGCTTCCTGTTCGTGGGCGCCCTGATCCTGTACGTGTACGCGATGATCGGATGGATCTGCTTCGCCGGCCACGACCCCGGCCACTACGGGTCGATCGGCCGGGCCGGGCTGACCCTGTTCCTCCTGATGACCCTCGAAGGGCTCGGGGACGCCGTCCACGCCGGGCTCGCGGTGTCCCCGTTCAGCCTCCTCTACTACGCCTCCTACGTGCTCCTCGCCTCTTTCGTCCTGGTCAACGTGCTGATCGGGGTCGTCCTCAACGCCCTCGAGGAGGCGCGGGAGATGGAGGAGCAGAGCCGGCGGGCCGAGCAGGCCGCGGAGTCGGGCACCGACGCCGCCGACGAACTGCTGCTGCGGATCGCGGCCGTGCGCGGCGCCCTCGACGACATGGAGGCGCAGCTCGGTTCCCCGGCGAACGCGGCGCGGGCGACGGCGGACGCGGCCGCGGTGCCCACCCCGTCGGCCCATGCCTCGGCGGGCGCGCGGTAGGGAGGCGCGCGGAAAGGTGGCGCGCGATAGGGAGGCCCGCGGCAAGTCGGCGCGCGGCAGGGAGGCCCGCGGCAGGAGCCCGGCCGTGGACGCGGGGAGCCGCCGGGTG
>NZ_JBSGXB010000551.1:0-2571 GCF_053609185.1 Streptomyces sp. NPDC054956
GGGCCTGCGGCTGACGGCGGCTGACGGGCCCGGGGCACCCGGGCACCCGAAAACGCCCCTGCCCCCGGCCCGCTTACGGGCCGGCGGCAGGGGGACCACCCGGCGGTGAGGCCGGTCAGCCAGGTCGGCCGCTCGGGCAGGCCGGGCAGGTCAGCCGGGTCAGGCCCGGCGCAGGATCTCGGACATCGCCTCGAACAGCGCGGCCTGCGGATCGGCCGCCGCACCCTGCGAGCGCCACGCGACGAACCCGTCCGGCCGCACCAGGACCGCGCCCGCCTCCGTCAGCTCGTGCACCTCGACCCAGTCGGCGCCCGCCTCCTGCACCAGATCGGCCCCCGGCCCGGATCCGATGGCATAGGCGTCCAGCTTCGCCGACAGCCGTTCGGCCACCCGTTCGGCCGCCGCGCTCCACGGCGTGCCCGCGCCGCTGAGCAGCACGAACGAGCGCTCGTACAGGTCCAGCGTCGAGATCCGTTCGCCGTCGGGCCGGGTCAGCCACATGTGCGGGGCGCGGGTGCCGACGTCGCCCTTCATCCGCATCCCCTCGGGGATGACCGGCCGGTCCGGGTCGCCGCCGACCATCGCCCCGCACGGGTACGCGTACGCCATCGCGGTCGTCAGGACCCCGCTGCCCGGCCCGCCGCTCATGGTGGGCGGCGGCACGTACCCCGGGTGGCTGTGCTCCGCGGAACGAGCCGAGGCGCGCTGGGCGGTCGCCAGGGCCACCGGCAGGCGCTCCGCCCCGTAGGTGTCGAGCAAGCCGATGCCGGCCGACCCGTCGAGGACCGCCGCGATCTTCCAGGCCAGGTTGTGCGCGTCCTGGATGCCGGTGTTGGAGCCGAACGCCCCGGTGGGGGACATCTCGTGGGCCGCGTCCCCGGCCAGGAACACCCGCCCGGACGAGTACCGCTCGGCGATCCGTTCGGCCGCGTGCCAGGGAGCCTTGCCGCCGATCTCCACGTCCAGGTCCGGTACGCCGATCGCCGCCCGGATCTGCTCGATGCAGCGCTCCTCGGTGAAGTCCTCCAGGGTCTCGCCCCGGTCCGGGTGCCACGGCGCGTGGAAGACCCACTGGGTGTCGTTGTCCACCGGCAGCAGGGCCCCGTCCGCACCCGGCTTCATCAGGTAGCAGACGATGAAGCGCAGGTCGCCCAGCACCTCGAGGAGCCGGCGCGAGCGGAAGGTGACGCTGACGTTGTGGAACAGCTCGCCGCTGCCCGTCTGCGCGATGCGCAACTGCTCGCGTACGGGGCTGCGCGGGCCGTCGGCCGCGATCAGGAAGTCGGCGCGCACGGTGAGGTGCTCACCCGTCTTGCGGTCCTTGACCAGGGCGTTCACCCCCGTGGCGTCCTGGTCGAAGCTCATCAGCTCGGTGGAGAAGCGTACGTCGGCCCCTTGCGCGCGGCTCTGCGCGGCGAGGATCGGCTCGATGTTGTTCTGGCTGCAGACGCACCAGGCGGTCGGGCTGAACTTGGCCAGCGCACCCGACGGGTCGATGGCCTTGACCAGCCATTTGTGCTCGCCGCCCAGCAGGGAATCCGTCTGCAGGATGCCCATGTTGTTCTCCAGGACGGAGGCCGCCTGCCGGATCGCGCCCTCCGCCCCGGCCACCCGGAACAGCTCCATGGTCCGGGCGTTGATGCCGCGGCCGCGCGGGTGGTCGGAAGTGCCTGCGTGCTTCTCGACGACCATGTGTCTGATGCCGTGACGGCTCAGGAACAGTGAAGTGGACAGACCCACGAGGGACCCGCCCACGACGAGAACCGGTACGCGAACATCTGCGGTGTCTTCCATCAGCTGCGAGCTCCTGATTTCTGTGTGGGGGAGTGGACTCTTTATGCCCCCGATCGGCAGCCGAGCCCAGGAGATTCGCCCGTTGTCACCCGCTTGATCCGGAGATGTAGCGGTACATCCCTACCCGGATGACGATGAGCGACAGCGGTTCCCCCAAGACGCCCCGGCCTGCGTTCCACCGAGAAGGCCGCCGGGCGGGCGGCCACCGCCGAGGACGGACCAGGGTCCGTACGCGATCGAACTCCACGCCCTCACGTAGGGCCCTCACGAAGGAGTGAGCAGATGACGACCACCCTGTCCGAACGGGTGTCACAGTCAGCCTTCGACGGCTCGATGCTCCGGGTCGTCCTGCTGATGGACCTCCACGAAGGAGCCCAGCAGCGGTTCTTCGAGGCCTACGAGCAGCTGCGCCACGACATCGCGTCGGAACCGGGCCACATCAGCGACCAGCTCTGCCAGTCCTTCGAGAACCCCTCGCAGTGGCTCATCACCAGCGAGTGGGAGAGCGCGCCGCAGTACCTCGCCTGGGTGAACAGCGAGCACCACGCCGAGCAGGTGCGCCCGCTCGGTGCCTGCGCCCGTGCCATGCGCCCGCTGAAGTACACCGTCCTTCGCGAGACCGGCCGCGGCTACCAGGACGCGCAGCGGCCCGCGCTCGCCCGGCTGCAGGCATCGCCGCGGCTGGGCGCCGGCATCGTCCGCCACGCCCTGACCTTCACGGTCAAGCCCGGCAGCGAGAAGGACGTCGCCGATCTGCTGTCCTCCTACGACTCCCCG
>NZ_JBSGXB010000552.1:0-2559 GCF_053609185.1 Streptomyces sp. NPDC054956
CCCCTACCCACCCTTCGCCCGTTCCCCGGGGCTCCGCCCCGGACCCCGACCGAGCCGAGGGCTGCGTCCCGGCCCCGGCGCCCGGGTGGGTCGAGGCAGCCGAGGGCTGCGTCCCGGCACGTGCACCCGGGCGGGGCGAGCCGGCCTGGGGCTGCGCCCCGGACGCGGTGGGCTGCAGCTCGGGGTCGGCCTGGGGGGTCGTCCCCGGGCGGGGCTCCGGCTGCGCCGTCGGCATGGTCAGGCGGGCGCGCAGCGGAGCGGATCTGCGGCGGGCGTCTCGGATGGAGAGGGGGAGGGGGGTCCAGCCGGCCAGGCGGCCCAGGGCTACTACCGGGGGGTGGACCGGGGAGATGGACATGATGGAGGACGGGGTGCCCAGGACGGGGGGCTTCCCCGGGGAGGGGAGGAGCAGGACCTGGTCGGCGTACTGGACCACGCGCTCCAGGCGGTGCTCCGCCATCAGGACCGTGGTGCCCAGGTCGTGGACCAGGCGTTGCAGGACGGCCAGGACCTCCTCCGCCGCCGCCGGGTCCAGGGCCGACGTCGGCTCGTCGAGGACCAGGACGCGCGGGTGCGGGGTCAGGACCGAGCCGATCGCGACCCGCTGCTGCTGGCCCCCGGAGAGCGTGGAGATCGGGCGGTCGCGCAGTTCGTTCAGGCCGAGGAGGTCCAGGGTTTCCTCTACCCGGCGGCGCATTACCGCCGGGGGCAGGCCCAGGGACTCCATGCCGTAGGCCAGCTCGTCCTCCACTACGTCCGTCACGAAGTGAGCCCGCGGGTCCTGGCCGACCGTGCCGACCACGTCCGCGAGCTCGCGCGGCCGGTGGGTGCGGGTGTCGCGGCCGGCGACCGTGACCCGGCCGCGCAGGCGGCCCCCCGTGAAGTGCGGGACCAGCCCGGACACCGCCCCGAGGAGGGTGGACTTGCCCACGCCCGACGGGCCGACCAGGAGCGTCAGCTCCCCTTCCGGGAGGGTGAAGTCCGCGTTGACCAGGGAAGGCGCGGCCGCGCCCTCGTACGTCACCGATACGTCTTCGAAACGGATCACAGGGCTACGCCTCCTTCGGCGACGGGGACGGCGACGGGGACCGCGACGGGGACGGTGACGACGGCGCCGGCGGTACGGGTGCCACGAGCGCGGGGAGCAGGCCGATCAGGATCGCCGCGGCCGGCCAGAGGGGGAGGGCAGGGGCCACGAGCGGGACGACGCCCGGCCGCAGCCCCTCCGGGTCCAGCGAGGCGGCCCGGATCAGCAGCGCCGCGACCGCCGCCCCCGACCCGGCGACGAGCCACGCCCGCACCCCCCACCGGTCGGGCCGGTACCGGGTCCGGATCGAACGGCGGCCGCCGAGCCGGAGCCCCGCGAGGGCCAGGGCCAGCCCGATGAGGAGGACGGGCAGCCCCAACGCGGCGCCCTCCGCGGCCAGCAGCCCGTACGTGCCCGCGCACATGCCGAGGAGCCCGCCGAGGGTGAGGACGTTCGTGGTGTGCCGGACGGCCGGCGGAACCTGCGCGGTACGGCCGTAGCCGCGGGCGTCCATGGAGGCGGCGATGGCGACGGAACGCTCCAGCGCGCCCTCCAGGACCGGGAGGCCGATCTGGAGGACGGCCCGCACCCCGCCCGTGGGACGGCCGCGCAGCCGCCGGGCGGTGCGCAGCCGGACGACGTCCGCGACCATGTTCGGCGCGAACGTCATCGCGACGACCACGGCGACGCCGACCTCGTACAGCGCGGCGGGCAGCGACTTCAGCAGCCGCGCCGGGTTCGCGAGGGCGTTTGCCGCGCCGACGCAGATCAGGAGCGCCGCCAGCTTCGCGCCGTCGTAGAAGGCGAAGACGAGCTGCTCGGCGGTGACCCGGCCGCCGAGGCGGATGCCCTGCGCCCACGCCGGGAGGGGAAGCTCCGGGAGCGTGAACAGGGTGTGCGCGCCGGGGATGGGGGAGCCGAGGAGCATGGAGAAGAGGAGGCGCAGGCCGATGACGAAGAGGCCGAGCTTGACGAAGGCGCCGTAGGAACGGGCCCAGGGGGCATCGGTGCGGCGCGCCGCGACCACGTATCCGGCGACGCCGACGATCAGCCCGAGGAGCAGCGGGTTGGTGGTGCGGGAGGCGGCCGTGGCGAGCCCGAGGGCCCAGATCCACCAGGCACCGGCGTGCAGGGCGTTGCCACGCGTGGACTCGGGAGCCAGCCACCCGCTCTTTTTGTACGTCGGCACGCGCGGGGCGCCGGTTGCCCGGTCGGTGCCGCCCCCGGCCGGGGCCGAGACGCCGGGTGCGGCTCCGTGGGGGGTGCCGGTGGCGCGTGCCGCGCCGTGCCGGGTGCGCCCGGCCTGCGGCCGGGCCGGGTTCCCACCCGCACTACCCGCACTACCCGCACTACCCGCACCACCCGCACCACCCGCACCACCCTCGCGAGTGGACGGTGGGGTGCCGGTGGCCCCGGTGGGCCCCCACCCGCCGTCGGCGTCCGTCCCGCCGTCGGGCGAAGCCGGGGCCGCGGCGTCGGCGGGGAGCCTGGTCAGCGGCGTCGTGGCTCACGAGGAAGTGGGAGCCCTGCAC
>NZ_JBSGXB010000553.1:0-2528 GCF_053609185.1 Streptomyces sp. NPDC054956
CCTTTGTGGTCCCGGGCCCGGCCCGTTCGGGTGTCGGCGGGGCCGGGTTTGTCAGCGGGCGTTGGTGAAGGCCTCGTACGCGTCGCAGACCTCGGCCGACGGGCCGTCCATGCGCAGGACGCCCGATTCCAGCCAGATCGCGCGGTCGCAGGTTTCGCGGACCGTGCCGATGCCGTGGCTGACGAGGAAGACGGTGCCGGCCCGTTCGCGGAGTTCCTCGATGCGGGCCTGGCTGCGGCGTTGGAAGGCCGCGTCGCCGGTGGCCAGGGCTTCGTCGATCATCAGGACGTCGTGGTCCTTGGCGGCGGCGATGGAGAAGCGCAGCCGGGCGCCCATGCCCGAGGAGTACGTCCGCATGGGGAGGGAGATGAAGTCGCCCTTCTCGTTGATGCCCGAGAAGTCGACGATGTCTTGGTAGCGCTCGCGGATTTGTGTTCTGGTCATGCCCATCGCCAGGCCGCCCAGGACCACGTTGCGCTCGCCGGTCAGATCGTTCATCAGCGCGGCGTTCACACCGAGCAGGGACGGCTGGCCGTGCGAGAAGATCCGGCCGCGGGCGACCGGCTGGAGGCCGGCGATGGCGGACAGCAGGGTGGACTTGCCGGAGCCGTTGGTGCCGATCAGGCCGATGGCCTCGCCCTTGTACGCGGTGAAGGAGACCCCGCGCACGGCGTGCACCTCGCGGATGCCGGGGGCGGGCCCGCGGGAGAAGAGCCGGCTCAGGGCGGCGGTGGCGCCGCCCTTGCGGGAGCCCGCGCCGTTGACCTTGTAGATCACGTGGACGTCGTCCGCGATGACCGTCGGGACGCGGGTGGAGTCCAGCGGGACCCGCGCGGCGGGCGCCGGGGCGGTGCGGGTCGGGGTTGCGGTTGCGGTGTCAGCCACGGCCGTACTCCTCCTCAGCCTTCCAGAAGAAAACGAAGCCTCCGACGCCGGCGAGCAGGGCCCAGCCGAGCGCGATCAGCCATACGTGGTGCGGGAGCTGGCTCGCCTTGTAGGAGTCGATGAGCGCGAAGCGCATCAGGTCGATGAAGACGGCCGCGGGGTTGATCTTGAGGGCCATCGAGACCCAGTGCGGAAGGTGGTCCGTACTGAGCATCTGGTCGATCGACCACATGACGCCCGAGGCGTACATCCAGGTCCGCAGGACGAACGGCATCAACTGGCTGACGTCCGGGCTCTTCGCCCCGATCCTGGCCATGATCATGGCGCAGCCGGCGCAGAAGGTGGCCATGAGGAGCAGGGTGGGGAAGGCGAGCAGCCAGTTCGGCCGGGGGGTCTGGCCGAAGGCCAGCAGCAGCACGATCAGCGCGCCCATGGTGACGAGCAGCTGCTGGAAGAGCTGGACGACCGTGGACAGGGGCAGTGAGGCGCGCGGGAAGTGCAGGGCGCGCACCAGCCCGAGGTTGGCCTGGACGGAGCGGGTCGAGGCGTTGATGCAGGAGCCGATGAAGTCCCAGACGAAGACGCCGGTGATCAGGAACGGCAGGTAGTCCGGCACTCCGTGGCTGGCGTGCATGACCATGCCGAAGATGAAGTAGTAGACGGCCGCGTTGAGCAGCGGGGTCACCAGGTGCCAGACCTGGCCGAGGCTGGCCTGGCTGTACGTGGCGTGCATCCGGGCGGTGGCGTACGCGGACACGAAGTGCCGGCGGCCCCAGAGCTGGGCGACGTAGCGGGGGAGCGAGGGGCGGGCGCCGCTCAGGGTCAGTCCGTGGGACGCCGCCAGTTCGGCCACATGGTCCGGGGCGCGGTCCTTGGTCCGGGTCCGGCCCTTGCGGGTGCGGGCCGGTGGCGCGGTGGTCACTGTCACGAGGGTCGCTTTCGACGGGGTCGGGGCGTCGCTGGCGATGGAACGGGTCCGTATCGTCGCTACGCCGAGGTTAGGGCGTGCGACGTCGGAACGCAACCGTATCGTCGTGGCGGGTTATGCTCTGCTCATGACCACCGAGCCCGCGCCTGCCGCCGCCGCACCCGCCCCTGCCCCTGCCCGAAGAGCCCCCGCCGGGGCCGCCGTCCTGCGCGAGGACGTGACCGAGGCCATCCGGGCGGCCGTCCTCGAGGAACTGGCGACCGTCGGGTTCGCCCGGATGTCGATCGAGGGCATCGCGCGGCGGGCGGGCGTGGGGAAGACGGCCGTGTACCGCCGGTGGAAGTCCAAGCTGCACCTGGTGCTCGACCTGGTGGGGGCGTTCGCGGTGGACGGCCTGCCGGTGCCGGCGACGGGGTCGCTGTACGGGGACGTACGGGCGCTGCTCGAAGTGATGTCACACGTGCTGCGGCACCCGGTGGCCTCGGCCGTGATCCCCGACCTGCTGGTGGAGGCGGCGCGGAATCCGGAGATCGCGGACGCGGTACGGGGAGCGCTGCTGGAGGGGCAGCGGCGGATGGCGGAGGGGATCATCTCCGAGGCGGTTTCGCGGGGCGAGCTGCCGCAGGGGGTGGATGCGGGGCGGGCGCTGGATCTGGCGATCGGGCCGCTGTACTGGCGGCAGGTGGTCGTACGCGTTGCCGTGCCGGCGGGCTAC
>NZ_JBSGXB010000554.1:0-2528 GCF_053609185.1 Streptomyces sp. NPDC054956
GGCCGCGGCCACGCGGCCCCGGCCGGGCCCGCCGCGCGTCACGCGTTCGCGATGTCGTTCGCCGCCACGTAGCCGAACGTCATCGCGGGGCCGATCGTCGACCCGGCCCCCGCGTAGCTGCGCCCCATCACGGCCGCGCTCGCGTTGCCCGCCGCCCACAGGCCGCGGATCACCGATCCGTCCGCGCGCAGCGCGCGGGCGCGTGCGTCCGTGACGATGCCGCCCTTCGTGCCCAGGTCACCCGGCACGATCTTGAACGCGTAGAACGGCGGCGCCCAGATCGGGGCCAGGCAGGAGTTCGGCTGGACGCCCGGGTCCGTGTAGTAGTGGTCGTACGCCGTGTCGCCCCGGTGGAAGTCGGAGTCGGTGCCGTTCCAGGCCTGCGCGTTGAACCGGTTGAGGGTGGAGCGCAGGGCGGCCGCCGGTACGCCGATCTGGTTGGCCAGTGCGTCCCAGGTCCACGCCTTCTTCGCCGCGCCGACCTCGTACCACGAGTCGGGGAAGACGATCGTCGGCAGGATGTCCTTGAACAAGTACTTGTTGCGGTAGTTCTGATCGACGATCAGCCACGCCGGGATGTGGGAGCCGGCGGCGCCCCGGTCCTTGTCGTACATCACGTGCACCACATCGCTGTACGGGGCCGCCTCGTTGACGAAGCGGGCGCCGTTCCCGTTGACCATCAGCCCGCCGGGCAGCGTCCGTTCGGCCAGGCAGAAGTACGGCTCGCCAGGGAGCGGGATCGAGGGGCCCCACCACGCGTCCTCCATCAACGACAGCGCCGCACCGGCCCGTTGGCCGGCCCGGATGCCGTCGCCGGTGTTCTCCTTCGCCCCGACCGACCACTGGGTCCCGATCGGCTGCTGCTGGTACTGGGCCCGCATCTCGGCGTTGTGCTCGAAGCCGCCGGAGCCGATGACGACGCCTTTGCGGGCCCGTACGACGCCCCGTACGCCCGCCTTCTCCACGACGACCCCGGTGACCGCGCCGCCCTCCTGGACCAGGTCGACGAGGGGGCTGTTCAGCCACACCGGTACCCCGGCCTGCATCAGCCCGGCCCGCAGGCCGGCCGCCAGGGCCTGCCCCATGGTCAGCGGCTTCTGCCCGCACAGCGCGGCCGCGGTGCCGCGCGCCAGGCATTCCGTGGACACCGCGAGGCCCTTGGCGTTGACGGCCGCGAGGTTGAGCCACTTGTAGTCCTGGCTGAACACCACCATTCCGGCCGGCACGGGCATGTATGCCGGGTTCAGGTGGGCCAGTTCGGCGCCGAGGATGTTGCCGTCGATCTGGTCCGGCTCGATGGAGCGGCCGTTGGGGAGCCCGCCGGGGAGGTTGGGGTAGTAGTCGCTGTAGCCGTCCATGAAACGGAAGCGCAGCGGGCTGTTGGCCATCACGAAGTCCAGCATCCTGGGCCCGTTGGCGAGGAAGGCCGCCTGCCGGTCCGCCGAGGAGCCGTTGCCGACGACGGCCGCCAGGTACGTGGCCGCCTTCTCCGGGGTGTCGGGGACGCCCGCACCCAGGATGACGGAGTTGTTGGGCAGCCAGATCCCGGCGCCCGAGCGGGCGGCCGAACCGCCGAAGGTCGGGGCCTTCTCGACGACGAGCACGCTCAGACCCCGTTTCGCGGCGGTGAGCGCGGCGGTCATCCCGGACGCCCCCGAGCCGACCACGACGACGTCGTACTCGCCGAGCGGGACCCCGTCCGCGGCGCGCGCGGCGGCGGACGGCAGCACGGTCGCGGCGAGCATCCCGGCCCCGGTCCCGGCGAGGACCGTCCGGCGGGATGGAAGGGCGGAACTCGGTTCGGAACTCGCGGCGGAAGCGGTTCTCGCGGTCATGGGCAGGCTCCAGCGGAGAGGGGGGAGTGGGGGGTGGATCCAGCATTCTGATGCTGAGTCAGAAAAGGTCTTCGGGGGATCATGTGAAGTCAAGGCATACGCGCCAGTCGCACCGGCGCGAACCGGCCGACGGAGATCCGGCCCGTACGTGAGAAATCCCGTGGCGCGCACACCGGATGTGCACGCCACGGGATTTCGGATGCCGGCCCGCCGAGCGCCGGAAGGCCCTAGGAGCTCGCTGCTAGGTGCGGTTCGGGGTGTAGTCGTCCCCGTGTGCCGTCCCGTCGCCGTCCGCCGACGGGACGTAGTTGGCGTACGGAGTGGGGCCGCTGATCGCCTGCCCGCTCCCGTCCGCCGCTCCGCCACCGACGATCAGCACCGCCGTGAGGGCAGCCCCCGCCGCGATTGCCGCGGCCGCCGCATTGCGTATCCGCACGCGCATGATTTTCCTCCCCTGTCGGTTCCCGCGAGCGCGGGAGCTGCCACCAGTCTGACCGGGGTCGTCGGCCCTTGCCGATGGGGGCTTTAACGGGCGTTTAGCCGGGGGGAGTCCACTCCGAGTGTCTGCCGCAGGGGTGCGGCCGGAATTCGTTACGCACCGGATCGGGGATCCGGTGTCACTTGGGGAAGTTGACAACATGCCTTCAGACAGAGGCCGGCTTTGGCGTGCCGTCGCCACGGTGCTCGGCGCGG
>NZ_JBSGXB010000555.1:0-2497 GCF_053609185.1 Streptomyces sp. NPDC054956
GACTCCACCGCGTAAGCCGATCCGCTGGGGCACCAGAGCGGCCCGGACCCGCCCGGCACCGGACACCGCGGGCTGATCCGGCCTGATCCGAAAGACACGCCCTAGGGCTGGACCGCCCGGTGCCACGGGGAGGACGGCGGGCGGCTGCCGGGAGGCTGGGATCCGGCCGGGGGCGCCGTCGTGACGTGCAGGGACGCGTCCAGGCCGAGGGCCGCGGCGACGGACGTGCCGTCCGGCGCGGTCAGGGCCGCGGGTGCGCCCGTATAGAGCATCTGGGACTCGTACCAGGACGGAGCGCCGTCCGGGCCCGATACGCCGATCGTGCCCGTGCCCGCGCGGCCCGTGAGCAGCCGGCCCGCGACGCCGACGGCTCCGTAGCCGCCCTCGCCGCCCGAGTCGGTGACCTGGGAGAACGTCGGCGCGGACCCGCCCGCCGTGGCCAGGCTCGTACCGACGGTGCCCGTGCCGGGCCGGCGGAACCAGAGGCGCACGCCGTCGCCCTGCGCGCTCGCCGAGAGCGGGCCGGTGGTCGCCGGCAGACCGGTCGGGAAGGGGGCGCCGAGCGGGGCGTCCGGGGCCGGCTGGACCCAGGCCAGCACGGACTGGGCCGTGGCCGCGTACACGTGGCGGCGGCCCGCCGCGTCGGTCGCGGCGACCGGGTCGCCCTGCAGACCGGAGCCGCCAAGGGCCTGCCATGCGCCGAAGGCGCCGTCCGGGGTCTCCTGGGCGCTGGCGCGCAGGGTGCGCCGGGAATCGCGTACGTACACGGTCATCCGTCCCGTGCGGTCCACGGCCACGGACGGCGCGCTGATGGCCGACGTGCCGGATATGTCCCCCGTGTCCGGGGTGCCCAGCGACTGCCACGGGCCGAAGGGCCCGTCCGGTACGGCCTGGACGGCGTACACGAGCTCGCGTCCGTACTCCTGGGGGGTGCTCCCCAGGGTGGTGCGGGTGCCGAAGACCGCGATCCTGCCGTCGGGGAGCCGGACCGCCGTCGCGCCCGTGTCGATCCCGGAACCGGGGAGGAACTCGGGTCCCTGCCACGGGGCCTCGGGACCGACGCGCGACCAGTACGCCATCCGGCCGTCCAGGACGGCGAAGGCCCACAGCCGGCCGGCCACTCCGTCGGTCAGCCAGGAGGTGACGTCGCCCCGGCCGTAGCGGATGGTCTGGCTCCATCCGGCGCCGGTCGGCCGGGTCGCGGTCTTGCGGTCGCCGCAGCCGGCGGGGCTGCCGCACCAGTCCTGGTGGTCCGTCCAGGCGTAGGTCTTGAGGTAGCCGAGCTTCTCCTCGGCCGTCTGCGGGTCGAGCGTCGGGGGCAGGGAGCTGTTGGGGTAGCTCACGTAGTTCTGGACCGAGAAGTGCGGGCGGTCAGCCGACTTCGCGTAGCGCTCGGCGGCGGCCTGCACGAAGCGGGCCCCGTACACGTGGTCCTGGTGGTCGAGGAGCGCGCCGCCGCCCTGCGCCCGGCCGGGCGTCGGGTCCTGCGTCCGTATCGTCGTCGGCCGGTACATCGCGAAGACGTCCGCGATGGCCTCGACGACCTGTTCCTTCGTGTAGGAGAACCCCGGCTTCACCGGCGTCCCGGAGGAGGTCTGGGAACCCAGGGCGGGCACCTTGCCGTCCCACAGGCCGCGCAGACTGTCCGGATTGTCGCCGGAGATGCTGCGGGCCTCGCGCAGCTGCATCCATATGAGGTTGACCTCGGGCCGGGCCACGAGGACGTCCACCTCGGCGCTTCCCCCGCCGGCGACGGGTACGGACTTGCGCTGCCAGGCGCTGGTCCGGTTGCCCGTGGCCATCTGCGCGTACGCGGCCCGTATGCCGTTCTGCCGGGCCTCCGCGTAGGCGGCGTGGTCGGCGGGGCCCTCCGGGTCCTGGAGGTTCGGGCTGTGGGCCTCGTTGCGGCCGTCGGACTCGCCGGAGGTCAGGTAGACGGTGGAGACCTTGACGCCCGTCGATATGGAGCGGCTCAGGTCGGGGTTCATGAAGAAGAGGTCGTCGTCGGGATGCGCGACGACCTGGAGGACCGTGCCCTGCGTCACACTCGGCCGGACGGCGGCCTCGGGAGCCGCCGGCTCCTGCTCGCTCCCCGATCCGTAGGCCCAGGCCGTGACCCCGGCGCCGCCGACGGCGAGCGCGGCGAGCAGGGCCGCGAGTCGGGTGCGGCTGGCCAGGGACATCTGCAACGCCTTGAGGATCGGTCCGATGCGCAATTGCGCGGAGGGGCTGGGTCGGTGCCCCGGTGGCCCCGCCGATTCCGGCTGCGACCGGGGCCGATTATGCCTCGCGCGGTTGCGGCTGACACACCCTCAAGAGGCATATGGTGCTATACGGAGTTGAATGCCCGGAATTTCTTGTACGCCCCATTTCGGGACTTCTGGAGGGAGTGCCAAAAGGGGCATTTCGGTAGATTACGGGCCTCAAGTTCCCCGCTCAGTGAGATTTCCGACGTGATGCTCCACGAGGAGCGGGGGCCGTCGCCGCTGTGTGCGGC
>NZ_JBSGXB010000556.1:0-2491 GCF_053609185.1 Streptomyces sp. NPDC054956
GCCGTGCGGTGCCCAGCGCGAAGGCCTCGGGGGCGGCGAAGCGGCGCTCCCAGCCCGTCTTCGTCGTGGTGTCGCGCAGCTGCGCGGCGAACTTCTCCATGCCGGAGAAGCCGAAGTTGACGTCGAAGTGGTTGCCCAGCACGGGCCCGGTGAGCCGGGAGACCGTGGCGGCGATCGCCGCGTCCAGGTCCGGCTCGCCGGCGGGCTTGCCGGTGGTCACCACCATCTGGTGGCGGCCCTTCTTGTGTCCCGACCAGGCGGCGCCGAACTCCTCGCGGCCGATCTCGTACGGGGCGGAGGCGCCGTTCGCCCCGTCCTCGACGTAGTAGGTGTCGCCCTCGTGGCCGACCACGACCACCACGTACGGATCGGCGGCGTCCAGTTCCGCCACCGGGGAGGGCCCGTGCCAGGGCAGCCCGGACCGGTTCACGGTGCAGAACACCGGCGCGCCCGCGTCGAGCGCGGCCTCGACCCGGTTCCAGCGCGGCTTGGCGCTGCGGGTGGCCTCGTACGGGATGTGCAGGCGGCCGAGGGCGACCTGGACCCAGGGGTCGGGGTGGGCCTGGGCGACGATCGTCGGCATCGGCGGCCGGCCGGCGTACTCGAACACGAAGTACATGAAGCCGATGCCGCCCGCCAGGCCCGCGACCAGCGCCTCGTCGTGCACGCTGCCGAGCGCGTGCCGGATCAGCGAGGCCTCGCGGTGGCGTCCGGGGGCGAAGTCTTCATATACGAGCGCAGTCATGCGGTCAGCGTAGCCGCGCCGCGGACCGCCGGCCGCGACGGGACTTCCTGTACAGTTGTCCAGGAAGTCGGAGGGGCCGCCCTCCGCTCGCCCCGCATCCAGGGAGGTGGCCGTGCACACGGTCGCAACGATCCTCATCGGCCTCGTCGCCGCGCTCCACGCCTACATCCTGGTTCTGGAGATGTTCCTGTGGCAGCGGCCGCCCGGCCGGGCCCTGCACGGCTTCGACGCCGACACCGCCCGCCTGACCGCCCCGCTCGCCGCCAACCAGGGGCTCTACAACGGGTTCCTGGCCGCCGGCCTGGTCTGGTCGCTGGTGATCGACTCGCTCGCCACGCAGATCTTCTTCCTCGTCTGCGTGATCGTCGCCGGGGTGTACGGGGCCGCGACCGCCAACCGCCGCATCCTGATCGCCCAGGCCCTGCCCGGCGCCCTCGCCCTGGGCGCGGCGCTGCTCGCCGCGTGACGTCCGGGGAAGCCTCCGGGGTACCGTCCGGCGTGCCGGAGGCGGGGCCGCCCGCCGGCCCGCCCGCGGGGCCGCGTACCGATCCGCGTACCGCCCGCACCAAGGCGCGACTGCGCGAGAGCCTGCTCGCGGAGTGCGCGGAGCGGCCGCTCGCCGAGGTCGGTGTCTCCGCGGTGGTCCGCCGGGCGGGGGTCGGCCGCGCCACCTTCTACCTGCACTACGAGGACCTCACCGCGCTCGCGGTGGACGCGTGCGCCGATGTCGTGCACGCGGCCGTGGACGCCCTGCACGCCTGGCAGCACGACTCCCCCGCGCTCCCGCCGGCCCGTCCGCCGGCCGCGCTGGCCGAGTTCCTCGCCGAAGCGGCCGACCGGTCCCCGCTCTACCGGACCCTGCTCCTGCCGGGCGGCGGGGGTCCGCTCGGCGAGCGCCTGTACCGGGAGCTGCGCGCCCGCAGCCGTGCCGAACGCGCGGCGGTGGGCGCTCCCCGTCCGGAGCTGGTCGGCTCGGCGGTGGCCGCCACGTTCACCGCCGTGCTCGCGGACTGGCTGCACGGCGATCTCCCCGGCGACCTCGCGGACCCGGCCGGGCTGGCGGAGCGCATCTGGCTCCTCCTGGTCGCCCTGCACCGGGCGGGTTAGGCCGTCTCTTCCGGATCTTGCCGGTCAGCTCTGCCCCTCACACGGCCGGTCATCAGCCCTGCCCCCCCTCACCCGGCCGGTCAGCCCTGCTCCCCCTCCGCGCCCAGACCTGCCTCGGACATCACCCGGGCGACGGTGTCCTCCAGGGACTCCCCGGCCCCGACGACGCTCTCCCAGTCCCCGGGCAGCAGGTCGAGCGGCCGGTACCACTCGCGCAGCTCCGCCTCGCCGAACTCGGCGGCCTGGGGCTTGCCCGCGTGCCGGCGCACGGTCTCCTCGAAGGGCACGTCGAGGTAGTAGAAGTGCGTCCGCCCCCGGTGGGCCATGCGCAGGGCCTCGAGCATGGGCCCGTAGCGGTCCGCGTAGAGGATCCCCTCGACGATCACGTGGAAGCCGTGGTCCAACGCGTAGCGCGCCACGCTGCCGATGAGCCCGATGTTCGCGGCGCCGGGCGTGTCCCGCTCCCACAGGACGTTCCTCCGCAGATTGTCCTGGCCCACGAGCGCGACGCCCCGGCCGTGGCGGTCGCGGATCGCCTGGGCGACCGAGGACTTGCCGGAGGCGGAGTTGCCGCGCAGCACGATCAGCCGGGTGTCCGGCGTGCCCGTCATCATCCGGTTCACGCTACCTTCCTCCACC
>NZ_JBSGXB010000557.1:0-2482 GCF_053609185.1 Streptomyces sp. NPDC054956
GAGGTCCCGCTCCGTTCACGTTCCGGCCCCACCGGGCTGCGGGCCTGCGGGCCCGCAGGCCTAGGAGCCCACCGCCTCCGGCTCCTCGTGGATCACGGTGGCGGGCCGCTCGGCCGCGGTGGGCCGCCGCTCCGCCGCGGGCGCGTTCACGGCACCGGCCACGAACGGTCGCCACCAGGGCGAGCGGGGCGCGTCCGCCGCACCCGGCTCGAAGGGCTGCCCCGGGATCGGCAGCGCGATCGCCGCCCCGGCCCCGTCCGCCGCGGCCACCGTGCCCTCCCCGGGCTCGTCCCACGGGTGCGGGGCCAGGTTGAAGGTGCCCCAGTGGATCGGCAGCATCGTGCCGTGCGGGGTGCCGCCCTGGAGGTCGAGGTGGGCGCGCATGCCCTCCTCCGGCGTCATGTGGATGTCGGGCCAGTACTCGCTGTACGCCCCGATCTGGATCATCGTCGCGTCGAACGGTCCGTGCTCGGCGCCGATCTCCCCGAATCCGGGGAAGTAGCCCGTGTCGCCGCTGTGGAACACCCGGTGCTCGTCACCCGCGACGACCCACGAGGCCCAGAGCGTGAACTGCTGGTTGCGCAGGCCGCGGCCGCAGAAGTGGCGGGCCGGGGTGGCCGTGAGGGAGAGCCCGGCGACCTTGGTGGACTCGTTCCAGTCGAGCTCGCGCAGCCGGTCCGCCGGGACTCCCCAGCGTTCCAGGTGCGCGCCGACGCCGAGCGGCACGGCGAAGACCGTGTCGGTGCCGGCCAGCTGCTTGATGGTCGGCAGGTCGAGGTGGTCGTAGTGGTCGTGCGAGATCACCACGACGTCGACCTCGCCCAGCGAGGCCAGCGGCACCGGCACCGGGTGCAGCCGCTTGGGCCCGGCGAAGGGGAAGGGGGAGCAGCGCTCGCCCCAGACCGGGTCGAAGAGCACCCGGCGCCCGTCGATCTCGGTGAGCACGCTGGAGTGCCCCATCCAGGTCAGCCGCAACCCGCTGACCGGCGGCTTCGCCAGCTCGGCGAGGGTCGTCGGGTAGACCGGGATGGGCGCGCCGGGGTTGCGCCGGAGCCGCTGCTCCTTGTGGAAGTAGATCTTGGCGAACTCCGCCATCGACCCGGACGGTCTGGTCCGGGCACCGACCGGGTTCTGGAAGACGCCGTCCGCGAAGTTCGGCGAACGCCGGATCCGCTCCAGCCGGGCACCGGAGGGGTCCGCGCCGAAGGCTTCGGGCCGCAGGGCGCGCAGCCGTGGACGCAAGGGAAGGGAGCCGGTCAAGGCGCCTCCAGGGTGGGGGTGCGGGCAGGGCGTACTGATGGCTTACCCCCTTCCCAACGCGTGGCACTCCCGAAGGATTCCGTCCCGCGCGCCCGAAGGGTCCCGCCGCCCGCCCCCGGACCCACCCCGTCCGCTCCCGCCCCGCCCCGGAGCCGCCCCGGAGCCACTCCGGGGCCGATCCGGGGCCGATCCGGAGCCGATCCCCGCCCGCCCCGGCCGCGTCCTACAGGGGCAGCAGGTCCGGCCGCTTCGCCTCCACGTGGTCGCCGGAGGACTCCCCGCGCAGCCGCCGCCCGATCCACGGCACCAGGTACTCGCGCGCCCACTGGATGTTGTCCCGGGTCACGTCCACCGATCCGCGCGGGCGCAGCGGCGGCCACGGCTGGTCGGGGTCGGCGGGCACCTCGAAGCCCAGCACCTGCGCGGCGCGCAGCGCGACCCGCGTGTGCCCCTCGGGCGAGAGGTGCAGCCGGTCGGCGTCCCAGGCCCGCCGGTCCTGTACGGACTTCAGCGACCACAGGTCGAGCACGGGGCAGTCGTACCGGTCGGCGATGGAGTGGACGTGCGCGCTGAACGTCGCGATCTTGCCCCGGATGTGCTTGAGGACCGGCACGTCCCGCGTGTCGAAGCCGGTGGTGATCACGACCAGGCCGACCGAGCCGGTGAGGTCGCGCACGGCCGCCTCGTACCGTTCGGCCACGGCGTCCGGGTCGCTGCCGGGACGGATGATGTCGTTGCCGCCCGCGCAGAAGGTCACCAGGTCCGGTGCGAGCTCTTTGGCCCGGGGGACCTGCTCGGCCACGATCTGGTCCAGGAGACGGCCGCGCACGGCCAGGTTCGCGTACCGGAAGTCGTGCTCGTCGCGCTGATCGGCCAGGAGTACGGCCAGCCGGTCCGCCCAGCCGAGAAACGTTTCCCCGGGTCCCGGGTCCCCGACGCCCTCGGTGAAGCTGTCCCCGATCGCCGCGTACGAGCCGATGGTCTTGAGTGTCGTCGTCGTCGCTGCCACGGGGCCCTATCCTTCACCCCGGCCGGCGACCTACGCGACCGTAGCCACGGACTTACGTACCGTGATCTTCACCACCCGCCGGTACAGGAACAGGGGAACCACGCCGGCGGGGCCCGGGCCCCCCCCCCGTGCCGGCCCCCCCCCCCGCAGACCAGCAGCCGGGGGTCGGCGCGCGGCAGGTTTGTCCACCCCAGCCCGAACCCCCCGTTGAAC
>NZ_JBSGXB010000558.1:0-2455 GCF_053609185.1 Streptomyces sp. NPDC054956
GGCCCTGCTCGGCGCGACCGTCGCCGAACGCCCGGACCTGGCACGGGCCGCGAGCCCGGTCACGTACGCCGTCGAGGGTTCGAACCCGCCGCCGTTCCTGCTGATCCACGGAACGCAGGACGGGCTGGTGCCCTACAGCCAGAGCGAGCAGCTCGCCGCGGCCCTGACGAAGGCCGGCGGCGAGGTCACCCTGACCCCCGTCGAAGGCGCCGACCACATCTTCCTCGGCTCCCCGGACATCGTCCGGATCGTGACCGACAGCGTCGCCTTCCTGGCCCATCACCTGGGCCAGGAGGCCTGAGACCCGCCCCGGGGGCGTCGGCGCACCGCCGACGCACCGACGCCCCCGGGGCATCCGCCGGGCCGCTTCGGCCGGGGCCGCCGGCCCGCTCGCGGTGCCGGAAGCCGGTCGGGCGGTGTCAGAGCGTCTCGTGGTCCACGAGCGGGTGCCCGCAGACGCGGATGATCGCACCCGAGCCGATGTCCGGTCCGGTGAAGTCCCGGTACTGGCTGAAGCAGAAGTCGGAGTCGCCACGGAATCCCGGGCATCCGCAGCCTTGGACCGGAGGTCCGGGCGAGACCACGCCGGTGCAGAATTCCAAGGCCCCGGCCGCCGCGAGACGCGGGTCGATTCCGGACCGGGAGAGCATGTCGGCAGCCGCCTTACGTGCCTCACCGACCATCCGCGCCGCCTCCCTGACGGCCTTCACGTGCTCGTCACTGAGACGCTCGGGCAGAGGGGACATGATGGCTCCTGTCACTGTTCGTCGACGCGCTCGCACATGACGAATCCGCCTTCGATTTCCGTGCATTCGAAGACCGGCTGCGTGATCGCCGCCGTCGTGATGCCGCCCGACTCCGCTCCACGGCGCGTGGGGTGGTACGCGAGCGAGAACTGTCCGACCGCGTGGGGGTGCTTCTCGAGCAGACCTCGGAAATCCGCGACCAGTCCACTGAACTCCTCGGGGATGGTCCTGCTCTCGCCCTTCTCCGTCATGACGGCCTCCTTGGCAGGAGAATCGCGGTACGGCCCCCGAAGGGTGGTGCGGTCACGGCTGTCGTCACCGCACACTGCCCCCCTCTACCAGCTTCGGTCGCCCGCGACGAACGCGCATGCGCAGCGCTCGCCGCGCGGCTGGGCCGGACCGGGCCCGTGCCGTCGGGTGCGATCCCGCATCACGGCAACGAGCGCGTGAGCCAGACCACTTCACCGTTCTCCTCGATGGAGAGGTGGTCCCGCTCGAAGCCGATCTTCTCCAGGACGCGCAAGGACGGCGCGTTCCAGGTGCCGACGGTCGACCAGAGCCGTTCCCGCCCGGTCGCGACAGCGGCGTCGAGGACCGCGGCCGCCGCCTCGGTCGCGTACCCCCGCCCGTGCACGCGCTGGAACAGCTCGTACGCGATCTCGGGCTCCTCCAGGGTGGTCCGGCCGATGATCAGCCCGCAGTAGCCGATGAAGTCCCCCTCCTCGCGGCGCTGGATGGGCAGCAGGGCTATCCCCGTCTCCCGCGTCGCGGCGAGCAGCTCCGCGATGGCCGTCCGCATGCGCTCGAGCGTGGGCGGCTCCTTGCCGCGCTCGGCGAGGAGGGCGCGGAACTCGGCGGCGTCCGACTCGGCCCACGGCCGCAGGATCAGGCGCTCGGTCTCCAGGTGGAACGACATCGTCTCGTAGGTCGGCATGCCCCTACTTTGCCAAAGGGGCGATCACGCGCCGCGGCGGGTCGGGCAGGACCCGAAAGGGACGGCCTAGGAGGTCTCGCGGGGAACGAGGACCGCCTTTATCTCGGGGACGGGCGCCGTCGTGCCCGTCTCGATCAGCTCGTGCACGGCGTCCGCGACCAGGGCCGGCGAGACCAGGTCCAGGCGGATCGAGGTCAGCGGGGGCTGCTGGAGGGCGGCCAGGACCAGGTCGTCGGAGCCCACGACGGCCACCTCGTCCGGTACGGAGATCCCCTCGGCCCGCAGCGCGTGCAGCAGCAGCGCGGCGTACTCGTCGTTGTAGGCGAACACGGAGTCCAGGCCGAGGCTCCGCCAGCGCCGGGCCAGCGCGGTCGCGGACTCCCGGGTGTAGGAGAGCTCCACCGGGGTCACGGTGGCCATGTGCCGGGCGGCGACCGATTCGGCACCCGCGAGCCGGGGTCCGGCGAGGGTGGCGAGGCCGCGTTCCTGCGGCATGACCACGCCGATACGGGTCCGGCCGCGGGCGATCAGGTGCTCGGCGGCGGTGGCTCCGATGCGGGCGTGGTCGAAGCCGATGGTGTGCACGCCCGGTACGGGACGGGCCGCGAAGGCGATCAGCCCGCGCACGCCGGCGCGCCGCAGCAGATCGGCGGCCTGCGCGGTGAGCCGGTCGCCGTCGAGGGCGATGACGGCGGCCGGACGCAGCTCGGCCCAGGCGCGGGCGGCGTCGACGGGATCGGCGAAGCGCCCCGCGTGCAGCACGGCGGTGTAGCCG
>NZ_JBSGXB010000559.1:0-2449 GCF_053609185.1 Streptomyces sp. NPDC054956
GGGCGGAGCCCCAGGGGCTCGGGCGGATCCTCGAGCCGACGGGTCCGGGCCGGGCCCCCTCCAGCCCGTCCGGCGCTTGAGGACCGGGTCCGGGCGGAGCCCGGGGAACCGCGCGGCGGTGCGGATCGAGCGGGCGGGTAGCGCCGCGCGGCGGCGGTGCGGAGTGCGCAGGCCGGCACCGCTCGGGCGGAAGAGGGGCGCAAACGCCGCGCAGTCCGCGCGGCGGGGCGGGGCGCGGCTTACCGTGGTCGGGAGCCCACCGCGTGAAGGGACACGAGATGACCGAATCCGCATCGGGCGGCAGCGCCGCCAAGCCCCCCGGCGACCGCGGCCGGACGACCATCGCCGACGGGGTCGTCGAGAAGATCGCCGGCCTGGCCGCCCGCGAGGTGGTCGGCGTCCACGCCATGGGCAGCGGCAGCGGCCTGTCCCGTACCTTCGGCGCCGTCCGCGACCGCGTCCCCGGCGGGGCCAAGTCCGCCGTCGCCCGGGGCGTGAAGGCGGAGGTCGGCGAGGTGCAGACCGCCCTCGATCTGGAGATCGTCGTGGACTACGGCGTGTCGATCCGCGACGTGGCCCGGGCCGTCCGTGAGAACGTCGTCTCGGCGGTGGAGCGGATGACCGGCCTGGAGGTCGTCGAGGTCAACATCGCGGTCAGCGACGTGAAGCTGCCCGACGAGGACGACGAGGAGCCGGAGTCCCGACTGCAGTAGAGGAGCCCGCATGAGCATGGCGGTCGTCGGCCTGGTGGCCGGCATGGCGCTGGGGTTCGCCGGCTACTTCGGCGGCTTCGGGGCCTTCCTGCTGGTGGCGGCGCTCGGCGCCATCGGCTTCGTCGTCGGGCGGTTCCTCGACGGGGACCTGGAACCCGGCGACTTCTTCCGCCCCCGAGACCGAGACCGGGACCGCGACCGCGACCGGGGCGGCCATCGCGACCGGGACCGGGACCGATGAGCACGCCCCGGCCCGCCCCGCCCCGCGTGCCCGCCGCCGAGCGGGGAGCGACCCGTATCGCCGACCGCGTCGTGGCGAAGATCGCCGCGCAGGCCGCGCGCGAGGCCCTCGCCGGAGCCGGCGCCGCCCCGCCGCACACCACCGTCACCGTGCACCACGACATCGCCCGCGTCCGGGTGGCCCTGGAGCTGGCCTACCCCTCCGACCTCGCCGCCCAGTGCGCGGCCGTACGCCGTCAGGTCGCCCTGCGCGTCGAGGAGTACGCGCAGATGTCCGTACCGGAGGTCGACATCGACATCGAGCACCTGCGCACCGAGCGGGCCCGGCCCGCCGCCGGGCGGGACCGGCGGCTGCGGTGACCGCCCGGTTCCGCTCGCCCCGCCGGGTTCCGGCCGCACTGGCCGCGTTCGCCGTCCTGGGCGTGGCGGGGCTGTTCCTGTACGACCTGGCGGCGGTACGGGCCCACCGGCCCGGCATGGGCTGGCGCCGCGACCTCGGCCACGCGCTGGAGCGCAACACCCCGGCGGACCTCGGTGTCCTGATCGGCGGCGGCGTCCTCGCGGCGGCCGGGGCCGCCCTGCTGCTGTACGCCCTTACCCCGGGACTGCGCGGGATCCTCCCGATGCGCTCAGCGCACCCCGACGTCCGCGCCGGACTGGAACGCAGGGCCGCCGCGCAGGTGTTGCGCGACCGGGCCATGGAGGTGTCGGGGGTGCGGTCGGTACGGGTCAAGGTGGGCCGGTCCCACATCGGGGTCCGGGCCGTGTCCCACTTCCGCGAACTGCACGAGGTACGGGCCGACCTGGACGCGGTGCTCGCCGTCGGGGCCGAGGAGCTGGGCCTGGCGCACGGGATGCGGTCGAGGGTACGGGTGGACCAGCGGTGAACCTGGGGGCCGTGAACCGGGTGCTGCTCGCGCTGCTCGGACTGGCGCTGCTGGCCGCGGGGGCGGTGGTGCTGACCGGCTCCTGGCCGTTCGCGGGCCGCGACGAGCCGCTGCTGACGGCGTACGGGCGGCGGGACCTGCCGCCGTGGTGGGCGGTGCTCGCCGGGCTCGGCCTGTGCGTACTGCTGGCGCTGTGGTGGCTGCTGTCCCAACTGCGGCGCGCACGGCTGGCCGCGGTGCTGGTGGACACGGGTGACGGGGCCTTCGCGGTGCTGCGGGGCCGCGCGCTGGAGGAGGCCGTCGAGGCGGACGTACTGGAGGCGGTGGAGGGCGTGGCCCACTGCCGGGTCGCCCTCCGGGGGAAGCGCGGGGCCCCGGCCCTGCGGCTCGCCCTGGAGCTGGAGCCGCACGCGGTGCCGGCCGACGCGCTGGCCGCGCTGGCGGGCCCGGTCCTGTCCCGCGCCCGTGCCTCGGCGGGACTCGCCGCCCTGCCCACGGAGGCCCGTCTCCGCGTCACCCCCCGCCGGGCGCAGCGGGTGACCTAGGCCGTCTCTTCCGGATCCTGCCTGACCCGCGCCGCCGGAGGGCGGGGGCGCCCCGGCCCTCCCC
>NZ_JBSGXB010000560.1:0-2443 GCF_053609185.1 Streptomyces sp. NPDC054956
CCCTGTGGGGGCGGGCCATTCCGCGTTCCGGGGCCCGGGGCGGAGCCCCGCCACGCGGCGGAGCCGCGCAGTCCGGCGCAGCGGGAAGGGGCAGGGTGGGGGGGAAAGCCCCGCGCAGCGGCCCCGCCCCACCAACCCCCGATGGGACCCGTGGGTCAGGAGTGGTTCGTGCGCTTGCGGCGGAGCATCGCGAAGCCGAGGCCCGCGGCGCCCACCGCCGCCATGCCACCGCCGGCGGCGAGCAGCAGGGTCGAGTCGTCACCGGTCGCGGACACCGGCGTCACACCCTCCGCGCCGGCCTTCACGCCGCCCTTCGGCACGACCCGGTCCGCCGACTTCTTGGTGGCCGGCTTCGCGTCCTTCTGCACGTCCTTCGCGACCTCGTACTTCTCGATCAGCTTGCCGCTGCCGAAGTCGTACACCCAGCTGTTCCCGCCGTTCTTGCCGTCGATTACGACGAACTTCACGCGCTTCCCGTCCTGGACCAGCTTGTAGGTCCAGCCGTCGTTCACCGCGGACGGGTGCTTCAGGTCGAGCGTGCCGAGGACGTTCCCGTTCGGCATCGAGATGACGGCGCGCTTGCCGCCCGGGCCGTCGATCAGCTTCGCGATCCGCCCGTCGGGCATGGTCACCCGTACCGAGGTCTCCTTCTTCTGCGCCGGCTTCTCCACGGGCTTCTCCACCGGCTTCTCGACCGGCTTCGTCCCGCCCTCGAGCCACGAGGTGACGGTGCCGTTCGGCTGGAGGACCACGTGCAGGCCGTTGTTCTGGCCGTACGCCGGCCGGCCGTCCTTGCTGACGAGGGTGTCCAGCTTGACGTCGCCGGAGAAGATGTCGGCCTCGAAGTGGCCTTCGCCGAACTTGTAGACCTTGGCGACCGACCCGTCGGCCAGCTTCACGGTCGTGACGTACGCCCGGACGGACGGCTTCGCGGGCGGCGTCGTCGGCGGGGTGGTCGGAGGCGTCGTGGGCGGCGTGGTCGGCGGGGTCGTCGGCGGGACGCTCGGGTCGACCTGCGGCTTCTGCGGGTCCTGAGGGTCCTGCGGGTCCACGGACGGCTGGTCGATGCCGGGCAGCACCTGGGGCTCCGGGACGGCCGGGGAGTCCGCGAAGGCGGATCCGACCGGGAGGGCCAGGACGGCGGCCGCACCGGCGACGACCGCGGCGGTACGGAGGGTGGTGCGGCGGGGGCTGCGCATGTCGAGGGCTCTTCTCGTACTCGTGGGTGCTGCGTGCTTCGTGCTGCGTACTGCGTGCTGCGCCGCCTTCGCGGCGACTCCTACGAAGCTACGGGCCCGGTATGTCCGTATTCCGGCGGCCGTGTAACAGCGACCCGCAGACTGCCGCGCAGCCACGTAACCCACCCCGCGCCACCCTGAGACGACCCTCCCCATACCCCCTAGGGGATGTCACAGGTCAGCCGCAAAGGGTGCCGTTTCCGGCACCCCGGCCACCGTCCCCCTCCGGAGCGGGTACTTTCGATCACGTGGCTGGATTCAGGATCGGACGCGGCCGGGACAACAACCGCACCCCGCAACAACCCCCGCGGCAGCAGCCGTACGGTCAGCAGCAGGCGCCCCACCAGGCGCCCCAGCCGCCGTACGGCCAGCAGCCCTACTCCCCCCAGCAGTGGCCGCAGCAGGCCTCCGCCGGGGGCCACGGCGAGCCCGAGTACTTCGACCCGCACGCCGGCCCCGCGGATCACGGCGGGCAGCCCGGCTACGGGTACGGACAGGGCCCCGGCGGCACCGGGAACCCGGGCGACGCTCCGGGGCACACCCGCGCCTTCGCCTTCGGCGAGGACCCGTACCCGTACAACCAGGGAGCCACCTACCAGGCGGGCGCGGCCCAGGCCGCCGCCCCCACCGGTCCCCGGCTGCCGTGGAAGGAACTCCTGCGCGGCATCGTGACGCGGCCCGGGCCGACCTTCCTGCAGATGCGCGACTACGCCGTATGGGGGCCGGCGCTGACCGTGACCTTCCTCTACGGGCTGCTCGCGGTCTTCGGCCTCGACGACACCCGCAAGGACGTCATCAACGCCACCCTGTCGAACGCCGTCCCGATCGTGCTGTCGGCGGGCGTGGCCTTCGTGCTCTGCGGCCTGATCCTCGGCGCCGTCACCCACACGCTGGCCCGCCAGCTGGGCGGCGACGGGGCCTGGCAGCCGACCGTGGGCCTGTCGATGCTGGTCATGAGCCTCACGGACGTCCCGCGCCTGCTCTTCGCGATGTTCCTGGGCGGCGACAACATGCTCGTGCAGGTGCTGGGCTGGGCCACCTGGGTGGCGGCCGGAGCGCTCTTCACCTCGCTCGTCGCCAAATCGCACGACCTGCCGTGGCCGAAGGCCCTGGGCGCGTCGGCCATCCAGCTGATCGCACTGCTGTCGATCATCAAGCTGGGCACGATCTGAGGCACGGCTGCCCTGCGGCACGCACGCAAGGGG
>NZ_JBSGXB010000561.1:0-2441 GCF_053609185.1 Streptomyces sp. NPDC054956
TGCGGGGCCCCGTGGGGAGCATGGACCGGTGACCAACTGCACGGTGTGTGGGACGCGCTGTGAGACCGGGGAGCAGTTCTGCGGGAACTGCGGGGCCTTCTTGGAGTGGGGAGACGGCCCGGCCGCTCCCACGGCCACTCGTACGGAACCCGGCGCCCCGGCCCCCTCGCGGCCGGGCGGCCCCGAGCCCGGAACCGCAGCCCAGGACGGGGCCAGGGCCGCCGGGCCCGGCTGGTCCGGGGCCCACCCGGCAGAGCCGGGCGGCGCCCGTGCCGCGGGGCCGGGCGGGGGCGGAGCACGCGCAGCAGGGCCGGGCGGGGCCGGGGCCGCGGGGCTGGGTGCGGCCGGGGCCGCTGGGCCGGGTGGGGCCGGGCCCGTTGTGCCGCCCATGCCTACGCGGCCGCCCACGCGGGCCGTGCAGCCCGGGATGGGTCCGGGTGTCGCGCCCGTGCGGCGGCGCGTGGAGGCCGAGGAGGACGCGCCCCGGCCCGGGGAGCTGATCTGCGGGCAGTGCGGGGCCGGGAACGTGCCGACCCGCCGGTACTGCCGGCGCTGCGGAGCCGGCCTCGCGGACGCGCCCGTCGCGCAGAAGCCGCCCTGGTGGCGCAGGCGCCGGACCCGCCGGACGCACGCGGCCGGGGAGCGGCCCGCCCGGCGCCGCCAGTGGCGCCTCCCCCGGCCCGTGGTGCCGCTCTTGCTGGTGCTGGCGCTGGCCGCCGCCGGGTACGCCTTCCGCGCCGAAGCCGGGCGCGCCCTGGAGTCCGTACGCGACCGGGTGTCCAAGCCCGAGCAGACGCACGCGTCGGCGGTGACGGCGTCCAGCGCCGCCCCGGAGCACGAGGCCGCGCTCGCCGTGGACGGGACCACCGACCGGTACTGGGCTCCGGCCGGGGCCGGGCAGGGCGAGTACCTGGAGGCGACCTTCGACGGGCCGCTGCGGCTGCTGGACCTCGTCGTGCATCCCGGTGCCTCGCCGGTCGCCGAGAAGTTCCTCCAGCAGGGGAGGCCCAGCAGCCTGCTGCTGACCGCCGTGGGCAAGGACGGGCGGACGACGAACAAGACGGTCCGTCTGGCCGACGTCCCCGGCCAGCAGCGCTTCCACTTCGCGGTGAGCGACGTGGCGCGGCTGAGGATCACCGTGCAGGGGGCGTACGGAGCCGAGGGCGGGCGGACCGTGGCCCTGGGCGAGGTGGAGTTCTTCAAGCGGCGGTAGGTCCCGTACGGTGCCCACCGCCGTGCCCGCGGCCGTCAGCTCAGGGCCGCGAGGATCCGTGCGTGGCGGCGTTCCGCCTGACGGGCGGCCGCCGGGTCGCCGGCCCTGCGGTGGGCTTCGATCAGCAGGCGCCAGACCGCGTCGCGGAAGGGGTCCAGCGACAGGGCGTGGCCGGCCGCCGCCACCGCCGCCTCCGCGCGGCCGCGGGCCAGTTCCACCTCGGCCAGGGTGTGCGCCGCCCGGACCGCCTGGTCCCGGCAGCGTTCGCGCAGCGGGACCACCCACTCCGCCGGGCCGTCCTCGGGGAGCAGCTCGCCGGTGTAGAGGCCCAGTGCCCGGGCCAGTGACGCGGCGGCCCGGTCGGCGTGGCCGCGGGCGGCTTCGGCCAGGCCCTGCGCGGTGGCGGCCTCGAAGTGCTGGACGTCGCAGCTGCCGCCGGGGACGAGGTCGAGCATGTAGGCCTCGCCCGAGCGGACCAGGACGCGGGCCCGGCCCCGGTCCTGGCCCGGTTCCAGGACGGTGCGCAGGGCGGAGACGGCCGTCTGGAGTCCGTGGCCGGCCGTGCGGGCGGAGCTCTCCGGCCACAGGGCCGCCATCAGCTGCTCCCGGTGGACGGGGCGGCCGGCGTGCACGGCGAGCAGCCGGGCCAGGGCCCGGACCCGCGGCCGGGTGGCGCCCCAGTCGAGGGGGCGGCCGTCGACGGTGGCCTCGAAGCGGCGGAAGCAGCGGAGGGTGAGCGCGCGTTCGGGGGCGGGCACGGGGTCGGTGGACGCGCCGGGGTGCCGGGAGTCGGTGGCGCCGAGGGAACCCGGCGGGCGGCCCGCCCGCGGTGCCGGTGCGGGCCCACGACGGGCCTGCGGGGGACGGTGGCGCGCGAGATAGGTGCGCAGCAGGGGCAGGCAGTCCTCGGCCCCGTACTCGTCGGCGAGCTCCGGTGGCTCCGGCGCCCCGCGCCGCAGGGCCCGTACCGCCGGGTCGGGGAAGCCGGCGAGGACCTCGCGGTCCAGGTAGGTGCGCAGCGCGGGGGCGTCGAGGGGGTCCCGGCCGGCGGCGGCCGCGGCCAGGCCGAGGCGGATGAGGGCGGGCCAGCCGCGACTGAGCCGGAGCAGGGCCGGGTCCGCGCCCGGGAAGGCGGCCGCCGCCGCGGCCTCGCCGAGGCGCAGGTCCCGGGCGGTGAGCACGCGGGTGTCGGCGAGTTCGAGCCGGGTGAGGTTCACCGCGGGCATCC
>NZ_JBSGXB010000562.1:0-2386 GCF_053609185.1 Streptomyces sp. NPDC054956
CCCTACGACTCGGCGCGCCGCTTCTGCGCCTTGCGGAGGTCCTCCTCGGCCCGGGACACCGCGCGGGCCGCGTCCCGGCCTGCGGAGCCGCCCGCCTTGACGCCCGACGGGCCCGGGCCCCCCTTGGCGTCCCCGGCCCCGCCGTCCGCACCGGCGGTGGACGTACCTGCGGTGGACGTACCGGCGGTCGGCGTACCGGCGGTCGGCGTACCCGAGGTCGGCGTACCCGCGGTCGCGGTCACCGAGGCCTCGCCGCGGGCGGCGGAGCTGCGGGCGTCCTCCAGGGAGCGCTCGGCCGCGGTGACGGCGTCCTCGGCGGAGGACACGGCCTCGCCCCAGTCCGCCACCGCCGGCAGCGGGTCGTAACCGATCGAGGAGTAGAAGGCGGTGAGGGCGGTCTTGGTCCCGGCCGCGAAGGTGCCGGCCGGGTCGCCGACGACGGGGTGACCCAGTCCGGCGAGGGCCTTCTGGAGCTGCTTGACGTCGTCGCCGGTCGCGCCCGGTCTCAGATCGCGATAGACCGGCAGGCTGCCGGGGAGCGCGAACACCGGCCGGCCGGAGACCTCCAGCAGGACCTTGCCCGGGTCTATTCGGTCGCCCCGGCGCACGGGGACCTTGGTGACCACGGGCGCGCTCGCACCTTCCGTGCCCGCGACGGCCGGGACGACCTGCGTGCTCTGGGCGGCGCTGACGGTGCCGCGCACGATGACGGTGTCCCGCAGGACGCGCTTCTCCACGCGCGCGACGAGCACGTCGAGGGGCGGCGGGGCGGCGTCGGCGGCGGCCTGCGCCGGGGACTTGATCACGAAGGAGGCGGCCACACCGGCGCCGGCGAGCAGTACGGCTCCGCCCACCACGGCGGCCACCCACCGGCGCTGCCGGGCCAGGGGGGCGGGACTCGGCTCAGCGGGAACGGCAACCACCGTACGTAATCGCCGAATTGCCATGGAACACTCCTTCGCAGTGCTCCGCCCGGAATCCGGCAGGAGTCAGGGCGGGGCTTCGACCGTGTCTCGTGGGCACCATAGATCACCTCCGAACCTCCGCGCCCTGCCCCAAGAAACCTTTGTCACAAGCCAGTTGGGATCCCTCACGTGAGCGGACGCAGCCGGGACGGGCCGTGGGCGGAGACCTGCGTCGGGGCCTGGGCCGAGGCGTACGGGGAAGCCGGTGCGAGCGGGGACTCGGCGGAGGCGCCCAGGGCGCTGCCCGCCCGCCACGCGTCCCAGTCCAGGTTCCAGTCCCCGAAGCCGTTGTCGAAGGGGGTCATCGGCGCACCGCCGCTGTTCACCACCGACACCACGTCCCCCTCGCGCACCGTGTCGAAGAACCAGGCCGCGTCCGCCGTACTCATGCCCGTGCAGCCGTGGCTGACGTTCTCCTCGCCCTGCGCGTCGACCGACCAAGGGGCGGCGTGCACGTACTCGCCGCTCCACGTCACCCGGGTCGCGTAGAAGACGGGCAGGTCGTAGAACTCGGTCGTCCCGCGCTTGATGCCCACGCTGTCCCCGCGCATCCGGACCTTGTACTCCTTGCCCAGGACGACCTTGACCCCGCTGCGCGTCAGGAACCCGGCCTTGCCGGTCGTCACCGGGATCGTCCGCAGGACCCTTCCGTTGCGCCGCACGGTCATCTCGTGGGCGGCGGCGTCGGTGACCGCCTCGATCCGCTCCCCGATGGTGAACCGCAGGGATTCCGAGGCCCCGCCGTACTCCCGGTCCGCGACCTCGACCCCGTCGAGACCGCTGAGCACGCGCACCACGGTGTGGGCGGGCCAGTACGTACGGGGCCGGTAGTGCAGCGTGGAGTCGTCGACCCAGTGCCAGGACCCCTCGACCGCCGGCTCCGAGCTGACCTGCAACGCCCGCTCCAGCCGGGCCCGCGCAGCCGGGTCCGAGGCGGGCACCGGGTGACTGAGGGAGGCCGTCACGATCTGCCCCGCTCCGTACGTGCCGGGCTTGGGCCCGAACTCGACGGTGAGCCTGCCGTCCTCGGCCGCCGGAGCGGTCCGGAACGCCATGGTCACACCGACCGGCGTGCCCGCCGTGTCCTGCGCGCCGACCCGGACCGTGTACGTCTCACCGGCCCGCAACGGCTCGGTGTTCACCCAGCGGTGCCCCCGGGCGCCGAGTGCGCCGCCCACGTACCGCCCGTGGCCGTCGTGGACGGTCACGTACGTGAGCAGTCCCGGTCCGGCGAGGGTGATCTCCAGGGGGCTGGCGGCATCGGTGGGGAGCACGACCGTGTGCGCCGCCGCGCGGGCGGCGCCCCGGGACGAGGGATCGCGCACCACGGAACCGGCTCCGCGCGCGGTGGCCCGTACCAGCCGCTGCTCCAGCCCGCCGCACAACTCGGCGCGGAAGGCCTCCACCGCACACCGTCGCCC
>NZ_JBSGXB010000563.1:0-2380 GCF_053609185.1 Streptomyces sp. NPDC054956
CCGCCGGCCCGGTCCGCCCGCGCCGGGTGGCCGGGCCACTCACCGGCGGAGCCCGGCCGGTCCGCCCGTGCCGGGTGGCCGGACGGGGCCGAGGCCCCGGTCCGGGCCGCGGTTCCCGAAGTCGCCGCCAAGCGGGCCGTCAGGTCCGCCTCGCGGGAGGCCGCGCGGGCCGCGTCGTCGCGGGTCCAGGAGAGTTCCCTGGTCAGGGCGTCCGCCGCCGCGCGGTCCGCCGTCTCCGCGAGCCGCGCCGACAGCGCGCGCAGCGCCGCCTGCGCCTGTGTCCACTGCTCGCCGGCCGCGGCCAGCAGCGTGCGGAGTTCCTCCTCGCCGCCCGGCAGCCGGTCCCAGACCTCCACGGCCGCCGCCCGCAGGCCCGCCGCGTACTCCGTTTCCCGCGCGAGCGCCACCGGGCCCACCGCACCCGCCAAGTCACCGAGCAGCGACTCCAGTACGTCCCACGGCGGCATCGCGGCTCCGTCCAGGCAGGCCCTCATGCCCTCCGGGTCCCGCCGCAGGAACTCCCCGCACCAGCCCGCCCCTGGATCCAGCCTCTGCATCAACCCCCGCATGTAGCCGGAGAGTTGACCGATCACCTGCGAAGTCGCGGTCTCCATCCCCGCATTGCATCCCACCCGTGTTACGGGCGGGCTACGGGAATCTCAAAGCTTGACGGCGAGTGTCACACCGATCGCTGTGTGCGGTCGCTTGCCCCGGCGGGCCACCGCGGCCGGTACGTCCACCGCCCAGAACTGCCACGTGTACTTGCGCGACATCAGCTTCCGCACCCGCGTCAGCCCCGCCTCGTCCAGCAGCCGCGCCTCGCCCTCGAACACCGCGGCCCCCTCGACCACGCGCCCGCGCACGTCGCACGCCACGACCGTGACCCGCCCGTCGCGCGCGATCCGCTTGACCTTCCACGAATCGCTCCGCGTCCACACGTACAGCTCACCACCGTCCGCCACGGCCCACACCGGTGTGGCCACCGGGGTGCCGTCCTTGCGGAAGGTGGTGAGACTGACGTACCGCGCCTTGCCCAGTTCCTCGACCGTCATGCGCCGACCCTACGCGCAGGCCTCCGCTACGCCACCGGCGGCTTCTCCCCGTGGCTGAGGGTCTCCCACGCCACGAACAGGTCGTCCGTCCCGGCCGGCCGGGTCTTCTCGACCAGCTGCCGGGTGTACGGCAGCTTCGCGCCCGCCCGCACCTCGTAGTGCTGGAGCGCCACCTCCAGGTCGGGGCCCATGGTGCGCTCCACGGTGCCGCCGCACAGCCACGCGGGCGCCTCCTCCCCCAGCTGGTACTTCGCGTGGAACTCCAGCGCCGCCCCGATCCGCTCGCCCTGTTCCCCGTACAGGTCGACGCCCTGGTGCCACGCCGTCTCCGCGATGTGCGCGGACGCGGCGAGCGAGTAGCCGACGTGCATCAGGTTGCGGCAGGTCTCCTGGGCGATGCCGTCGACGTAGGTGCCCTGGCCGAACCAGTACGACTTCACCTTGTCCGCCGAGTCCATGCCCGTGCGCGGCGGGGCCACCGGGTGCGGGCCGTCCTTCTTCAGGTAGAAGTACGCCGGGACGCGCTCGCGGAACCGCTCCAGGGACTCCCGGAAGACCACCTGGTCCTCCAGGAAGACGGCGATGCCCATGGCCGCGTCCGTCATGGCCAGCTCCCAGTTGCCGTTGTACGCCGGCACCTGCGCGCGGACGGCGGGGAGGTAGGCGGTGCGCAGCATCTGCTTGAAGCGGGCGACGTGGGTCTCTCCCCAGTTCGGGTAGTCGGCGCGCATGATCTCGGCGGCCCGCGCCCAGGTTGAGCCGGACCAGGCGGCCTGGAGTCCGGCGTTGTCCTCGGCGTGACGCTTCATCACGGCCGACCAGTCGTCCATGATCTGCACGGCCTTGCGGGCGTGGGCGGTCCGGCCGTTCACCGACCACAGCAGGGCGTGGGTGTAGGCGGCGATCGCGTCCTGCCGTTCGTCGAGGCAGGACTGCGGGCCCGAGTTGAAGGGGCAGGGCACCACGTCGGCCGGGTGCGCCGTGTAGTCGAGCGAGGCGTAGCGGTTCTTGAGGAGCGCCCGGTACGCGGAGGCCCACGGCTCCTTGCCGGCCGCGACCATCTGCTTCGCCTGCTGGAGCTGGGTGTGGCTGACGACGACGCCCGGGTGGCGGAAGACCACGTCGCCCGGGTCCTTGGCGTGGGCCCGGCCCTCGGGGGCGGCGCAGGCCGCGAGCAGCAGGCCGCCCGCGAGGAGGGCGCCGATGATTCCTAGACCGAGTCGCTTGGATGCGGATGCGTTCATGTCTGACACGCCTTCACGCTTCCCCCGCGCCCGGCCCCTCCCACCGCCCATTGCGCCGTTCGGCCGCCGGGCCCGCCCTAACGG
>NZ_JBSGXB010000564.1:0-2380 GCF_053609185.1 Streptomyces sp. NPDC054956
CGTGCAGCTGACGCCCGCCAAATCCAGCCCCGCCGGCGTTTGAGGCGCGGGGTCTGGGGCGGAGCCCGGGCCTTCGGGTCAGGGCGGAGCCCTGGGAACGGAGGAAGGGCGGGGCGGGGAGAAGCCCCGCGCAGCGGCAGCGGGCGACGCCGCCCGGTCTCCGGGTGCGGGGGCGCAGGAGGGCCCATACCCTCCCAAATGTGACCCCGCCGCGAAGCAGGACGAAGAGCCGACCCACCCCCTCCCGGATACCCGTCCGACCAGGACTCGCCCTCGCCGCCGCGCTCCTCGCGCTCACCGGCTGGGCGACGGCCTCCGCGCCGCCCGCCCGGGCCGACGACCCCGTCACCCTGTCCGGGCAGGGGCAGATCACCGACCGCGTCGGCGCCCTGGGCGACCGCAAGGCCGCCGTCACGGCCGCGCTGGACAAGCTCTACGCCGACCGCAAGATCCAGCTGTTCGTCACGTACGTGCGCGACTTCTCCGGCCGCTCCGCGCAGAGCTGGGCCGACGCCACGGCCGAGAAGAACGGCCTCGGTCAGAACGACGTCCTGCTGGCCGTGGGCACCGGAGCCCGGCAGTACGCCTATTCGGCCGATGCCGAGTCCGGTTTCACCAAGGAGCAGCTCGCGGCGGTCGCGCAGACCGCGATCGAGCCGGCCCTGCGGCAGAACGACTGGGCGGGCGCCGCGATCGGCGCCGCGAACGGCTACGACGCGGTCCTCGGCGGGCAGCCCGTGCCGGTACCGAAGATCACCCCCGGCGTGGCCGACCCGGGCGGCGCCACCGCGAGCGGCGGCGAGAGCGGCGCCGGCGACTTCGTCCTCCCGGTGGTCGCGGTCGGCGCGGCCGGCGCGCTGGGGGCGTACGCGTACTCCCGCCGCAAGCGCCGGGGCGGCGGCTCCGGTACGAAGACCGGCGCCGGCTGGGGCGGCCCGGACGCGGCCCCGGCTCCGCTGCCCCTCCCCGAGCTGGACGCCAGGGCCAAGGCGCTGCTGGTGGAGACCGACGACGCGATCCGCACCAGCACCGAGGAACTCGGCTTCGCGAACGCCCAGTTCGGCGAGGAGGCCGTAGCGGCCTTCACCGAGGCCGTGGAGTACGGGAAGGGCGAGCTGACCGCCGCGTTCCGGCTCCGCCAGCAGCTCGACGACGCGTACCCCGAGGACGACGCCACCCGGCGCCGGATGCTGGACGAGATCGTGGCCCGCTGCACCGAGGCGAGCCGGCGGCTCGACGCCCAGTCCGCGGACTTCGACCGGCTGCGGGACCTGGAGAAGAACGCCCCGGAGGCCCTCGCCACCGTGGAGGGCCACTTCCGGGCCTTGACGGGCCGCACCACGACCGCGGAGGCCACCCTCACGGCGCTCGGCCGGCAGTACGCGGACTCGGCGGCCGCCCCCGTGGCGTCCAACGCCGAACAGGCCAAGGACCGGCTGCTGTTCGCGACGACCAGCCTGGGCGAGGCGCGCGCCGCGATCGACGCGGGCGACAACGGCAAGGCCGCCGTGCACGTCCGGGCCGCCGAGGGCGCCGTCGACCAGGCCTCGACCCTCGTCGACGCCGTGGAGCGGCGCGCGCAGGAACTGGCCGAGGCCGCCGGGAAACTGCCGGGCGCGCTGAACGAGACGGACACCGACCTGGCCGACGCGCGCGGCCTGCTGACCGGTACCGCCGAGGGCACCTCGACCGCCGATCTGCGCGGCCGGATCGGCCGGGCGGAGGCCGTACTGGCCGACGTACGCGGGGAACAGGGCGCGGGCCGGTACGACCCGATCGACGCCCTGCGCCGCGTGGAGGAGGCCGACGCGGCCCTCGACGAGGCGCTGGCCGGGGCGCGCGAGCGCGAGTCGGGACGGCAGCGGGCGGCGGCCCTGCTCGACCAGGCCCTGCTCTCGGCCCGCAGCGCCATCGGCGCGGCGGCGGACTACATCACCACCAGCCGGGGCGCGGTCGGCAGCCAGGCCCGGACCCGGCTGGCGGAGGCGCAGCGCCACCTGGAGCGGTCCACGTCCCTGGCGGGTTCGGACCCGGCCGGGGCCCTCGCCGAAGCCCAGCAGGCGGACTCGCTCGCGCGGCAGGCGCAGCAGCTGGCCGAACAGGACGTACGGGGCTACCAGAACCCGTACGGCGGTGGCGGGCAGCGCCAGGGCGGCGGCATGGGCGGCGCGGTGCTCGGCGGGATCATCCTCGGCGAGATCCTGGGGGGCGGCGGAGGCTTCGGCGGGGGCTTCGGCGGCGGAGGCGGAGGCGGCAGCGGTCCGGGCTCCTTCGGGGGCGGCGGAACCCGCGGCCGCATGGGCGGCGGCGGCCGCTTCTGAACTGCACACATCGGCCCTGACCAGGAGAGACCACCATGAGCAAGCAGACCATCCTCGGC
>NZ_JBSGXB010000565.1:0-2349 GCF_053609185.1 Streptomyces sp. NPDC054956
GGAACGTTCCGGCCCCGCCCCGCCGTCACGCGCCGCGTGCGCCGACCGCCGTCGCGGCGGCCGGTGTTACGCCGTCCGGGCGATCACGTACCGGAAGATGTTCGGCAGCCACACGGCCCCGTCGGCTCGCTCGTACGGGTGAAGGGCCTCGGCCAGCTCCTTCTCCGTCAGGGCCGGGTCGGCGGAGCCGTCGTAGAGCCCGGTCGACAGCAACCCCCGTACGGCGCTGTCCACATCCGCGTAGCCGAAGGGGCAGAACACCCGGCCCGAGCCGTCCGGCACCAGCCCGGCCGCGGCCGCCACCGCGTCGAGGTCCCGCGCCACCGGACCGCCGCCCATGACCGACGGCACCGTGCACCGTTCCGCCGGGCCCCAGTCGGCCAGCACCACCACCCCGCCGGGCCTGCGCAGCGCCGGCAGGGCCGCCGCGAGGGCGCCCGGGGCGGGCGAAAAGGCCAGCAGCACGTCGTACGGCACCACGGGCGCCGGCGGGGCCGCCAGCACCTCCAGCAGCCGTTCGCGCGCCAGCGTCCGGCGCGCGGGATCCGCCTCCACACCCGTGGCCAGGGCTCCCCGCCCCGAGGCCAGCAGCAGGGGCAGCCCGGCCCCGCAGTCGAGGCCCAGCAGCCGGTCACCCGGCCCGACCTCCAGCCGGTCGTAGACCGCCTCGTACAGCGGTACAAGCATCCGTTCCTGGATTTCCGCCCAGTCCCGGGCGACAAGCGTCGCCGTCGGCGTCGGTGTCATCGAAAGAGCGCTCCTGATTCCGTTTCGCCCCCATGCCCCCGTTGCCAGGGAACTCCCGATTCGACCGCGCGTCCAGAGGAGCGCGCCACCCGATTCACGCTCAGTGCGCCGGGCGCCGTACCATTCGCGCCATGGCAAAGGCACCCGTTCTCACCCCCCAGGCGGAGGATTTCCCCCGCTGGTACCAGGATCTGATCAACAAGGCCGAACTGGCCGACAACGGTCCGGTACGCGGCACCATGGTCATCCGACCGTACGGCTACGGGCTGTGGGAGCGGATGCAGCAGGAGATGGACGCGCGCATCAAGGACGCGGGCGCCCAGAACGCGTACTTCCCGCTGTTCATCCCGCAGTCGTACCTGACCAGGGAAGCCGAGCACGTGGAGGGCTTCGCCCCCGAGCTCGCGGTCGTCACGCACGGCGGCGGCAAGGAGCTCGAAGAGCCGGTCGTGGTCCGCCCCACGTCCGAGACGATCATCAACGACTACTTCTCCAAGTGGGTCCAGAGCTACCGCGACCTGCCCCTGCTGATCAACCAGTGGGCCAACGTGGTCCGCTGGGAGATGCGCCCGCGCGTGTTCCTCCGTACGAGCGAGTTCCTCTGGCAGGAGGGCCACACGGCCCACGTCTCCTACGAGGACGCCCGCGACTACGCCGCCCGCATCCACACGGACGTCTACGGCGACTTCATGACGAACGTGCTCGGCATCGACGTCGTGCTCGGCCGCAAGACCGCCAAGGAGCGCTTCGCCGGCGCCATCAACACCCTCACCCTCGAGGGCATGATGGGCGACGGCAAGGCCCTGCAGCTCGGCACCAGCCACGAGCTCGGCACCAACTTCGCCAAGGCCTTCAACACGCAGTACCTGTCGAAGGAAGGCAAGCAGGAGCTCGTCTGGCAGACCTCGTGGGGCGTCTCGACCCGCATGGTCGGCGGCCTGATCATGTCGCACGGCGACGACAACGGCCTGCGGGTCCCGCCGCGCCTCGCGCACGTCCAGGTCGTCGTCATGGCGATCAAGGGCGACGAGGCCGTGGCGAAGGTCCGCGAGCTGGGCGCCCAGCTCAAGGCCGCGGGCCTGCGGGTCTTCGTCGACGACCGCGTCGACACCCCGTTCGGCCGCCGCGCCGTGGACTGGGAGCTCAAGGGCGTACCGGTCCGCGTCGAGATCGGCCCCCGCGACCTGGAGGCCGGCACCGCGATGCTGGCCCGCCGCATCCCGGGCGGCAAGGAGGCCGTGCAGATCTCCGACCTCGCCGCCCTGCTGCCCAAGGTGCTGGAGGAGGACCAGGCGCAGCTGCTGCGCGAGTCCCGCGAGCGCCGCATCGCCCGTACGACCGACGTCGCCACCATCGAGGAGGCCGCCGAGGCCGCCATCGCCGGCGGCTGGGCGCGCATCCCGTGGGCCGACCTGGGCCCCGAGGGCGAGGCGAAGCTCGCCGAGCAGTCCGTCTCCGTACGCTGCCTGATCGCCGAGGACGGGTCGGTCCCGCAGGCGGACGACGCCCCCGGCAACATCGCCATCGTCGCGCGTTCGTACTAGCCGGACCGGCTGGACGGCGCTCACGCCCCGGCGTGCGGCTCACGCCGCGCGCCGGGGC
>NZ_JBSGXB010000566.1:0-2317 GCF_053609185.1 Streptomyces sp. NPDC054956
TGTTGTTTATACCAGCCCGGCCCCCGCCCCCGCCCCCGGCGGGGGGGGCACCGGCGCGTGTACGGCCCTCGCGCGCCGGTGCCCTACTTGACGGTGACCCGGGCCGCGATCGGGAGGTGGTCGCTGCCCGTGCGGGGCAGGGTCCAGGAGGCCACCGGGGTGACCCCGCGGACCAGGATCTGGTCGATGCGGGCCATGGGGAACTGCGCGGGCCAGCTGAAGCCGAAGCCGTCGCCGGACGCGCCCTGGGTGGAGCGCAGCTGCGAGGTGACCTCGGACAGGGCCCGGTCGTTGACGGTGCCGTTGAGGTCGCCGAGCAGGATGACCTTGCCCAGCGGTTCGGCGGCGAGCGCGGCGCCGAGGGCGTCGGCGCTGTTGTCGCGCTGGTTGGCGGTGAAGCCGGCGTTGAGCTTGACGCGGACCGAGGGCAGGTGGGCGACGAAGGCGGCGATCTCGCCGTGGGGGGTCTGGACGGTGGCGCGCATGGCCCGGGTCCAGCCCATCTTGATGTCGACGGGCGTGCTGGAGATCAGCGGGTACTTGCTCCAGATGCCGACGGTTCCTTCGACCGAGTGGTACTTGTACGTGTCCCCGAGGGCCTTCTCGTAGACGGGGACGGCGCTGCCCTTGAGCTCGGTCAGGGCCAGGACGTCGGCTCCGGACTTGGCGACGGACTCGGCGGTGCCGGTCGGGTCGGGGTTGTCGGCGTCGACGTTGTGGGTGGCGACGGTGAGGTTGCCGCCGGCGTGGGACTTGTCGGTGACCAGGCCGCCGAAGAGGTTCGCCCAGACCGCGGCGGTCAGCAGTATCGCGATGAGCGCGGTCGCGGAGCGGCGGAAGAGGGCGGCGGCGAACAGGACCGGGACGGCCAGGCCCAGCCAGGGCAGGAAGGTCTCGGTGAGGCTGCCGAGGTTGCCGATGTCGTTGGGCAGCGAGGCGTGGAAGATCATGACGAGCGAGATCAGCCCCGCGAGCGCGGCGAGCACGATCCCGCGGCGCCAGATGCCGCGGTCGCGCCGCAGGTCGGCCAGCCGGCGCCGGAGACCGGATCGGGAGGGCTCGGGCTCCGAGCCGCCGTTCCCCGTCTCCGTCATGTACGCCTGTGCCATGCCACTGCCCTCGCTGCCGTGCTCGCGCTCCGTCCCCGCCCCTTGACCCTAGGCGATATGCGGAACGTTCCGTGCCGATTGTCTCGGCCGTACGTCCGGGAGGACGAACGACCGAGCGGCCATAGTTCCGCTTGTCACGAAACGCGCACATTGGGCCGACCGGGCCCTTGCTGCGCCGGGAGTGTGACGAACGGCGGGATGAACCGGTCCTCGTGCCACTTCCCGCCCGGGCCGGACGAGTGCCACCATGGGTGTGAGTCCGGGGACGCCGTAAGGGCGCCTCGAGATGAACATCAAGGAGCAGTTGCAATGACGCATGCCGTTTCGCCTGCCCGCGAAGCCGCCTCCCCCACCCTGTACGGGGGCACGGGCACCCGGCGCATCACCGTCCGCGACCTCACCCTCGCCAAGGAACGCGGCGAGAAGTGGCCCATGCTCACCGCCTACGACGCGATGACCGCGTCCGTGTTCGACGAGGCCGGCATCCCGGTCATGCTCGTCGGCGACTCCATGGGCAACTGTCACCTCGGCTACGAGACCACCGTCCCGGTCACCATGGACGAGATGACCCTGCTGTCGGCGGCCGTCGTACGGGGCACCAGCCGCGCCCTGATCATCGGTGACCTGCCCTTCGGCTCGTACCAGGAAGGCGCCGTACAGGCGCTGCGCAGTGCCACCCGGCTCGTCAAGGAGGCCGGGGTGGGCGCGGTGAAGCTGGAGGGCGGCGAGCGCTCGCTGGCCCAGACCGAGCTGATCGTGCAGTCCGGCATCCCGGTCATGTCCCACCTGGGTCTGACCCCGCAGTCCGTGAACGCCATGGGCTACCGGGTCCAGGGCCGCGGCGACGAGGCCGCGCACCAGCTGCTGCGCGACGCGAAGGCCGCGCAGGACGCGGGCGCGTTCGCGGTGGTGCTGGAGCTGGTCCCGGCCGAGCTGGCCGCCGAGGTCACCCGGTCCCTGCACATTCCGACGGTCGGCATCGGCGCGGGCTCGGAGTGCGACGCGCAGGTGCTGGTGTGGACGGACATGATGGGGCTGACCGGCGGCAAGATGCCGAAGTTCGTCAAGCAGTACGCGAACCTCCGCGCGACCATGGGCGACGCCGCGAAGGCCTTCGCCGAGGACGTGGTCGGCGGAACGTTCCCGCAGCCGGAGCACGCCTTCCACTGATGCCCCTCCCCTAGGGAACCGAGCGGTCCGGGCAGCCC
>NZ_JBSGXB010000567.1:0-2288 GCF_053609185.1 Streptomyces sp. NPDC054956
CGCCAGGGCCGTCGCGGTCGTCGGGACCGTCGAGGGAGCCACGGCCTCCGGGGCCGTCGCGGCGGAGAGGGCCTCGGCCAGGGCGCCCAGCTCCACGTGGACCACGGCCACCGGCTTGCCGGGATGCGCCACCACGGCCTCGCGCAGCGCGTCGGCCAGATCGTCGGCCAGCGCCTGCTCGCTCACCCACGGGATCGCCGTCACGATCACCGCGTCGCTGTCCGGCGAGGCCAGCGCCGCGGCGACGGCCGTACGGAAGTCCTCCGGCGAGGCCGCGGTCGTCAGGTCGAGCGGCGGCAGCGGCCGCAGCCCCTCCGTCAGGCAGGCGTCGTACGTGAGGACCCCGAGCGACTCGGAGTTGCCGAGGATCGCCACCCGCGGTCCGGCCGGCACGGGCTGCGAGGCGAGCAGCAGGCCGACGTCCACCAGCTCGGTCACGGTGTCGACCCTGATCACTCCGGCCTGGCGCAGCAGCGCGGAGACCGTCGCGTCGGGCAGCCGGGTGCCGGGGACGAGGTGTCCGGCGGGGGTGTGGCGGCCGCCCTTGGCGACGACCACCGGCTTCACGGCGGCCGTGCGCCGGGCGAGCCGGGTGAACTTCCTCGGGTTGCCGAGGGTCTCCAGGTACATGAGGGCGACGTCGGTCGCCTCGTCGTCGTACCAGTACTGGAGGATGTCGTTGCCCGAGACGTCCGCCCGGTTGCCGGCCGAGACGAAGGAGGACAGCCCCTCCCCCCGCCGCAGCAGTCCGGAGAGCAGCGCGATGCCGATCGCGCCGGACTGGGTGAAGAGGCCGACCCGCCCCCGTGCGGGGGCCGGCGCGGGCGCGAGCGAGGCGTTCAGCTCCACCTCCGGTGCGGTGTTGATCACCCCGAAGGCGTTCGGCCCGATCAGCCGCATCCCGTACGAGCGCACCTGCCGCACCAGTTCGCGCTGGCGGGCCAGGCCCTCGGCCCCGCTCTCCCCGTATCCGGCGGACAGCACCACCAGTCCCTGCACTCCGTGTTCGCCGCAGGCCGCCACGGCTTCGGGGACCCGGTCGGCCGGGACCGCGATCACCGCGAGGTCGACGGGGGCGCCGATGGCGCCGACCGTGGGGTAGGCCCGTACCCCGTCGAGCAGATCGCGGGTGACGGCCTCGTTGACGGCGTAGAGGTGGCCGTGGAATCCGCTGTCGCGGAGGTTGCGCAGGGCCGCCGCGCCCACGCCCGCCAGGGAGCGGCTGACTCCGATCACGGCCACCGATCCCGGGGCGAGCAGCCGCTGCACGGAGCGGGCCTCGGCGCGCTGTTCGCGGGCGCGCTGGACGGCGAGGGACTCGGCGGTGGGTTCGAGGTCGAGGGTGAGGTGGACGGAGCCGTCCTCGAAGCTGCGCTTCTGCTGGTAGCCGACGTCCGTGAACACCTTGATCATCTTGGTGTTGGCGGGCAGCACCTCGGCGATGAAGCGGCGGATCCCGCGCTCGCGGGCCACCGCGCCGATGTGTTCGAGCAGGGCGGAGGCGACCCCGCGGCCCTGGTGCGCGTCCTGGACGAGGAAGGCGACCTCGGCCTCGTCGGAGGGCCCGGTGGCGGGGCGGCCGTCGGAGCCGATCCGGTCGAAGCGGACGGTGGCGATGAACTCCCCGCCGATCGTCGCCGCGAGGCCCACCCGGTCCACGAAGTCGTGGTGCGTGAAGCGGTGCACGTCGCGGTCGGAGAGCCGCGGGTAGGGGGCGAAGAAGCGGTAGTACTTGGACTCGTCCGAGACCTGCTCGTAGAAGCTGACCAGCCGGCCCGCGTCGTCGGTGGTGATGGGCCGGATCCGGGCGGTTCCGCCGTCGCGCAGGACGACGTCCGCTTCCCAGTGATCCGGGTACGAGGGGTCCGACTCGGTGGTCATGGGGCCACCTTAAGGCTCGAACGGCCCGACTGGCCCGGGCGCGGCGCATCGGGCAAGCTGGCGCGAATCAGTGCAAGCTGGGGTAGGTCGAACGGCGGGAGATTCGGGCCGAAGGTCGGTCCGACCATTCCGGACGTCGTGAGAGACTGGTCTAGACAACCGTAAGAACCTGAAGGGCATCACCATGGCAGAGCGCCGCGTCAACGTCGGCTGGGCCGAGGGCCTGCACGCTCGTCCCGCCTCGATCTTCGTCCGTGCGACGACCGCTTCCGGCGTCCCGGTGACCATCTCGAAGCTGGGCGGCGACCCCGTCAACGCCGCCTCCATGCTGGCGGTCCTCTTCCATCAGCACGACGGTGACGCCGAACGGGTCGGGATGGTTCAGCTCGATCGGGGTGAAGGAGTAG
>NZ_JBSGXB010000568.1:0-2270 GCF_053609185.1 Streptomyces sp. NPDC054956
TGGACGGCACGCGTCCGGTCCCCGCACGGGTCCGACAGGTCCTGCTGGGGGCGCTCAGGCCAGGAGCTTCTCCTTGGCCTTGGCGAACTCCTCCGGAGTGATGTCGCCCTTGTCCTTGAGGGACGACAGCTTCGCGAGTTCCTCGGCCGGGCTGTGGCCGGTGCCGCCCGCCGCCTGCCGGACGTAGTCCTGGAAGGCCTTCTCCTGCGCCTCCGCCTGCTTCAGGTCCCGCTTGCCCATGCCGTGGCCGCGGACGATCAGGTAGACGAGGACGCCGATGTACGGGAGCAGGAGCACCAGGACCAGCCAGCCGGCCTTGCCCCAGCCGTGCAGGTCGTGGTCCCTGAAGATGTCCGTGATCACCTTGAACAGCAGGAAGAACCACATGACCCACAGGAACAGCCAGAGCATGGTCCAGAACAGGTTGAGCAGCGGATAGTCGTCCACGCGTCACTCCGATCGCATAAGGGACAGATCAAGTCATACCGTCCGTCCGGGTGATCCGCATGCGGAGTCGCCGGTCCACCGGCGGCGCGGGAGCATGGACGCATGGAGGAGCGCTTCCTCGACGAAATCGACGGGCTCGGCGGAATCGGCGCGCCCGGACGGGTCGCCGGCGCCGGCGAGGGCATCGGCCAGGACGAGCTGGCGCTCGCCGCGCGCAACCACGGGCTGCCCCTGGAGGCCATGCGCTACGAGGTCACTCCCCCCGGCCTGCACTACGTGCTGGTCCACTACGACATCCCCGAGGGCGAGGCCGACAGCTGGCGGCTCACCGTCCGCGGGCACCTCGCACACCCCCTGGAGCTGGGGCTACGGGACCTGCGGGCGCTCCCCGCCGTCACCCGCCGGGTCACCATGGAGTGCGCGGGCAACGGGCGGGCCCGGCTGTCCCCCCGGCCGGTCAGCCAGCCGTGGCTGCTGGAGGCGGTGGGCACCGCCGACTGGACGGGCGTACCGCTGCGCACGGTGCTCGCCGGGGCGGGGGTCGCGCCGGACGCCGTCGAGGCGGTGTTCACGGGCGCCGACCACGGGGTGGAGCGGGGCGTCGAGCAGGACTACCGGCGCAGCCTGCCGCTGCCGGCCGACGCGGACGTCCTGCTCGCGTACGGGATGAACGGCGGCCCGCTGCCCCCGCAGCACGGGCATCCGCTGCGGCTGGTCGTGCCCGGCTGGTACGGGATGGCCCACGTGAAGTGGCTGCGGGACATCGAGCTCGTCGACTCGGCCTTCGGCGGGTTCCAGCAGGCCGTCGCCTACCGATTCAAGCAGAGCCGGGAGGAGTCCGGCGAGCCCGTCACCCGCATCGCCCCGCGCGCCCTGCTGATCCCGCCCGGATTCCCCGACTTCATGTCGCGCACCCGCGTCGTGCGTCCGGGCCCGGTGCGGCTGGCCGGGCGCGCGTGGTCGGGGTACGGGGCGGTCGTGCGCGTGGAGTTCAGCGCCGACGGGGGCCTGGGCTGGGCCGACGCCGAGGTGCGGCCGCCGGGTGAGCACCCGTACGCCTGGCAGGGCTTCCACGCCGACTGGACGGCGACCCCGGGCGTGCACGCCCTCCTGGTGCGCGCCACCGACGCCTCGGGCCGTACCCAGCCGCTCGAACAGCCGTGGAACCGGGGCGGCTTCGGCAACAACCTCGTCCAGTCCGTCTCCGTCGTCTGCGGCTGAGCCCTTGCCACGCGGGTCCCCTTGCCTCGAAACTGACACATCGTCAGATTGATCGAGGGAAGGAACCGAGGATGCAGACCATCTGGCTCGGCGGACCCGAATGGGTCGCCGTTCTGCGGATCGGGCTCGGGCTGTGGTGGCTGGAGAGCTGGCGGCACAAGGACAAGAAGGACTGGTTCGGCGGAGGCGGCATCCGCTGGGCCGCCGGGGTCGCCGAGAAGCACCGCTGGGGCTTCGTCACGCGCGGCTTCGACGTGGTCGTGAAGCCCTACCCGCGCTTCATGGCCTACCTCGTCGCCTACGCGGAGCTGGCGCTCGGACTCGGGCTCATCGCGGGGTTCCTGACCCCGATAGCCCTGATCGCCGGGCTGGTCCTCAACCTCGTCTACCTGGTGCTGATGATCCACGACTGGGGCGAGCAGGGGCAGAACCTGATGATGGCCCTGATCTCCGGGGTCGCCTTCTTCGCGATGGGCTGGCAGGTCTGGTCCCTGGACAACGCCCTGGGACTGTTCTGACCCTCCCCCGCAGCGGGCGGTGCCCCCGCGCGGGCGGCACCGCCGGCCGTCACCCAGGGGGTGTCTTGCCGATCAGGCCGGCCC
>NZ_JBSGXB010000569.1:0-2254 GCF_053609185.1 Streptomyces sp. NPDC054956
CGAGGACGTCCAGTAATCGGGAGCCTCTCCGCCTTGCGATGCACGGCACCGGACGACGCGGGCTCAACCGGCAAGATCCGAAAGAGACGACCTAGCGGCGGGCCCGGTTTTCGACCCGGTTCCTCACTGCGAGCCGCGGAATCCGGCGCCCTCCACGATCAGCCCGGCCACCAGGGCCCCCGTCATCCCCGCGTGCGCCAGCCCGCCGCCGGGGTGCGCCCAGCCGCCGGCCAGGTGGAGCCCGGGCAGGGCGGTGGTGTTCGCGGGGTGCAGCAGCCGGCCCCCGGCCCCGGCCAGCGAGGGGGCGGGCACGGCCCCGTGCGCGGCGCCGGTGGCCGCTGCGATGTCGGCCGGGGTGCGCAGCTCGTGCCACAGCAGCCGCTCCCGCAGCCCGGGGACGGCGCGGGCGGCCGCGGCCAGCAGCTCCTCGGAGCTCGGCGCGGGCCCGCCGGTCACCACGGCGTGCACGGTCACCGCCTCGTGGTCCGCGTCGGGCCGGGTCGCGGGATCGTCGGGGCGCAGCACCGTGAAGGAACGGTCCGCTCGCGGGGCGGCCGGCATCGTGCGGTGCGCGGCATCGCCGTCACGGGCCCCGCGCAGTGCGGCGAACAGCGTGTACCAGCGGGCGGGTTCCGTACGGACGGGCGCGGACTCCTCGGTGAGCGGTACCCGGAGCAGTCGGGGGTCGACCGCGCAGACCACGCCGTCGGCCGTCACCTCGGTGCCGTCGGCCAGTCGCAGCCCGGCCGCGCGGCCGTCGCGTACGAGCACCTCCCGCACCTTCGCCCCGAACTCGAAGGCGACCTTCCGCTCCAGGCACCGCTCGTACACGGCGGTGGCCAGCTCCCGCATCCCGCCGCGCACGTACCAGCTGCCGAAGGTCTGCTCCATGTAGGGCAGCACCGCGGCGGAGGCGGGCGCGGTCGCCGGATCGATCCCGTACGCGCGCACCCGCTCGCAGAGCAGCCCGCCGAGGCCGTCGTCGCCGAGCTCGCGCGCGGCGACCTCGGCCAGCGTGGGCGGCCGTCGGCGCAGGAGTCCGCTGCCGCGCAGCGCGGGATAGGGGTCGCGGCCCAGCGCCCGGTGGTCGGGGCGCAGCGGCTCCTCCAGGAGCGGGCGGCGGGTGGCGTCCCAGGCGTCCCGGGCGCGGCCCAGGACCGCGCTCCAGCGGTCGCCCGCGCCCGGCCCGAAGGCCTCGTCGAGGGCGGCGGCGGCCCCGCCGTGCGAGGCACCCGGGAGGGTGACCGTACGGCCGTCCGGGAGCACGTGCCGCAGCGCAGGGTCGACCTGGACCAGCTCGGCGCACTCCTCCAGCGGCCGCTTGCCGGTCTTGACGAACAGATCGCGGTACACGGCGGGCAGGTGCAGCAGCCCCGGGCCGGTGTCGAAGACGAAGCCGTCGCGCGCGTAGCGGCCGACGGCGCCGCCGTAGGTGGTTCCGCGCTCGTACACCGTCACCTGATGCCCCGCCACGGCCAGCCGGGCCGCCGTAGCCATCGCGCCCATCCCGGCGCCGATCACCGCAATTCGTGCCATGCGGCTGAGCCTATCGAGCGACCCGGGCAACTTCGGAGGCGAGCCTCTTCTCCTCGCGGCGCTGGGCCCGGCGGCGCAGGAAGCGGCGGATCCGGGTCCACAGGTAGATCAGCAGGGCCAGTCCGGCGACCAGCAGGACGGCCGCGATGATCGCGGCGGCCTGTGGGTTGAACATCGCGAACGTGACGATCCCGCCCACGCCGAGGTCCTCGGCGGTGCTCATGACGACGTTGGTGAACGGCTCCGGCGAGGTGTTGATCGCCATGCGGGTGCCGGCCTTGACGAAATGACTGGCCAGTGCGGTGGAGCCGCCGACCGCGCCGGCGGTGATGTCCGAGAGCGAGCCGCTCTGCCCGGCCAGCAGCGCGCCGACCACCGCCCCTGACACCGGGCGGATCACGGTGTGGACGGCGTCCCAGACCGAGTCCACGTACGGGATCTTGTCGGCCACCGCCTCGCAGAGGAAGAGCACCGCGGCGACGATCAGCACGTCGGTGCGCTGCAGGGAGGCGGGGACCTCGTCGGTCAGGCCGGTCTTGCCGAAGATGCCGAGCAGGAGGACCACCGCGTACGCGTTGATCCCACTGGCCCAGCCGCTGGTGAAGACCAGGGGGAGGACGCTCACCCGATCATCATGCCGTACGAGCGGCTGCCGCGGCCGGAAGCCGCGGGAGGCGGGGCGGGCCGGGCGGCGGAGCGCGGACAGCAGTGAGGGGAC
>NZ_JBSGXB010000570.1:0-2226 GCF_053609185.1 Streptomyces sp. NPDC054956
CCCTCCCCCCTCCGCGGGGTCCGGCCCCCTCCCCTACGACTCCGCCGCAGAAGGAGAACCGCACATGTTCGAGACCGTCCGCCAGGACCTGCGCGCCACGCTCGACGAGATCCGCGCCGCGGGCCTGCACAAGCCCGAGCGCGTCATCGGCACCCCGCAGAACGCGGCCGTCGCCGTGACCTCCGGCGGGACGGCGGGTGAGGTCCTCAACTTCTGCGCCAACAACTACCTCGGTCTCGCCGACCACCCCGAGGTCGTCGCCGCCGCGAAGGAAGCCCTGGACCGCTGGGGCTACGGAATGGCCTCCGTCCGCTTCATCTGCGGTACGCAGGAGGTGCACAAGGAGCTGGAGGCGCGGCTCTCCGCCTTCCTCGGCCAGGAGGACACGATCCTCTACTCCTCCTGCTTCGACGCCAACGGCGGAGTCTTCGAGACCCTGCTCGGCGCCGAGGACGCGGTGATCTCCGACGCCCTCAACCACGCCTCGATCATCGACGGCATCCGCCTCTCCAAGGCCCGCCGCTTCCGCTACGCCAACCGCGACATGGCGGAGCTGGAGGCCCGGCTCAAGGAGGCGACCGAGGGCGGCGCCCGCCGCAAGCTCATCGTCACCGACGGCGTGTTCTCCATGGACGGTTACGTCGCCCCGCTGGCCGAGATCTGCGACCTCGCGGAGCGCTACGACGCCATGGTCATGGTCGACGACTCGCACGCCGTCGGCTTCGTCGGCCCCGGCGGGCGCGGCACCCCGGAGCTGCACGGGGTCATGGACCGGATCGACATCATCACCGGCACCCTGGGCAAGGCCCTCGGCGGCGCCTCCGGCGGCTACGTCGCCGCGCGCACCGAGATCGTCGAGCTGCTGCGCCAGCGCTCGCGGCCGTACCTCTTCTCCAACTCCCTCGCCCCGGTCATCGCGGCGGCCTCCCTCAAGGTCCTCGACCTGCTGGAGTCGGCCGGCGACCTGCGCGAGCACCTCGCCGCGAACACCGCGCTCTTCCGCACGAAGATGACCGAGGCCGGCTTCGAGATCCTGCCCGGCGACCACGCCATCGCCCCGGTGATGATCGGCGACGCCGCGGAGGCCGCGAAGATGGCGGAGCTCCTGCTGGAGCGCGGGGTCTACGTGATCGGCTTCTCGTACCCGGTGGTCCCGATGGGCGCGGCACGCATCCGCGTCCAGCTCTCCGCCGCCCACTCCACGGCGGACGTGGAGCGCGCGGTGGCCGCCTTCATCGACGCGAGGGCGGCCCTCGCGACGGCCTGAGCCGGTTCGCCGGGCGCGGCGCCGCTGCCGGGGGCCGGCCCCCGGACCCCCGCTCCTCGAACGCCGGAGGGGCTGGATGCGACCGGCCGTCGTCCTGCACGTGAACGCCGGAGGGTCTGGAGAATCCAGCCCCTCCGGCGTTCGAGCCGGAGTACCGGTGTGGGGCCGTGGGGCCGTGGGGGCTGCGAGAATGGTGGGGTGATCGACCCCCGCCGGCTGCGCATCCTGCGGGCCGTGGCTGACCACCGTACGGTGACCGCCGCGGCCGCAGCCCTGTACCTGACCCCCTCCGCCGTATCCCAGCAGCTCGCGGCGCTGGAGCAGGAGACGGGCCACGCGCTGCTGACCCGTAGCGGCCGGGGCGTACGGCTCACCGCCGCCGGGGAGATCCTGCTCGGGCACGCCCACGAGGTGCTGGCCCAGCTGGAGCGCGCCGAGGCCGAACTCGCCGCCTACGCGGGCGGCTCGGCGGGCGAGGTCACCGTCGCGGCCTTCGCCACCGGCATCGCCGAGGTGCTCGCCCCGGCCATCGCCCGGCTCGCCCTCGACCACCCGGGAATCCGGCTGCGCGTACGCGACGCGGAGGGCGACCAGAGCCTGCCGCTGCTGCTCGACGGCGAGGCGGACCTGGCACTCGCCGTCGAGTACCGGGGCGCACCGGGCGCCGGTGACGGCCGGCTGTCCGTGCTCCCGCTGTACGCGGAGCCCTTCGACGCGGTGCTCCCCGCCGGGCACCCGCTCGCCGACCTGCCCGAGGTGTCGCTGGCCGACCTCTCGGACGCGGACTGGGTGGGCCAGTACCCCGGCAACCCCTGCCACGACGTGATGCAGCTGGCCTGCGAACTGGCGGGCTTCCAGCCCCGGTTGGTGCACTCCTCCGACGACTTCCGGGCCGTGGTCGCGCTGGTCGGCGCGGGGGCCGGTGTGGCCCTCGTACCGCGCGCGGCGCTGCGCGGCAT
>NZ_JBSGXB010000571.1:0-2202 GCF_053609185.1 Streptomyces sp. NPDC054956
GCACGGCCGAGGACATCCTCGTCCGCCCCGCGGACGACTACGTCGCCTCCTTCATCCAGGACGTGGACCGCTCGCGCGTGCTGACCGCCGACGCCGTCATGGACGAGGTGCCCGCCGGGGCGGACGCCTGCGGCTGCCCCACCGTCGGCGCCGGCACCGCGCTCGCCGACCTGTGCGCGGTCAGCGCCCGCGTCCCGCACCCGGTCGGCGTCACCGACGAGGAAGGCGCCGTGATCGGCCACGTACCGCAGGACCGCCTCGTCGCCTTCCTCGGGGACGAACACCGGCCCCCGATGGCCTGCGCGGAGGTGGCGGCCTGATGCCCCGCCTGAACCTCGGAGCCTGGGTCGACAGCGGAGTCGACTTCCTCCAGAGCCACCTGTCCTGGCTGTTCGACGCCATCAGCGCGCTCGTCACCGGGCTCTACGACGCCATCGAAGCCGTCCTGTCCGCACCGTCCCCGCTGCTCCTGGCCGGCGTACTCGCCGTCGCCGCGTGGTGGCTGCGCGGACTGTTCGCCGCCGTGCTCGCCTTCGCGGGCTTCGCGCTCGTCGACTCCGTCGGACTGTGGCCCGACGCCATGTCCACGCTCGCGCTGGTCGTGGTCGCCACCCTGGTCACGCTGGTCTTCGCGATCCCGCTGGGCATCTGGGCCGCGCGTTCCGCCCGGGTCAGCGCGGTCCTGAAGCCCGTCCTGGACTTCATGCAGACCATGCCGGCGATGGTCTACCTCATCCCCGGCATCATCTTCTTCGGGGTGGGCGTGGTGCCCGGCATCATCGCCACCATCATCTTCTCGCTGGCCCCCGGCGTCCGGATGACCGAGCTCGGGATCCGCCAGGTCGACGCCGAACTCGTCGAAGCCGCGGACGCCTTCGGCACCACCCCGCGCGACACCCTCGTACGGGTCCAGCTCCCGCTGGCCCTGCCCACCATCATGGCGGGCATCAACCAGGTCATCATGCTCGGCCTGTCCATGGTCGTCATCGCCGGCATGGTCGGCGGCGGCGGGCTCGGCGGCGCCGTCTACCGCGCCATCGGCAGCGTCGACATCGGCCTCGGCTTCGAGGCGGGCATCTCCATCGTCATCCTCGCCATGTACCTGGACCGGATGACCGGGGCGCTCGGCCGCCAGGTCTCCCCGCTCGGCCGCCGCGCCCTCGCCAAGGCGCGCTCCGCCGCCACCGGCACCGCCAAGCTGTGGGGCCACCGGCCGCAGCCCGTCCTCGCGATCGCCTCGGCCGTGGTGCTGTCGCTGGTCGCGGGCGGTCTGGGAGTCTTCGGCGACTCGGGGAAGTCCCAGGTCAACGCCGTCGGCGGGGCCGGGGTCACGAACGTCGGCAAGGGCCGCCAGGTCAGCATCGGCTACATCCCGTGGGACGAGGGCATCGCCTCCACCTTCCTCTGGAAGGAGCTCCTGGAGCGCCGCGGCTTCAAGGTCGAGGCCAAGCAGCTGGAGCTCGGGGCGCTCTTCACCGGGCTCGCGGGCGGCCAGATCGACTTCCAGACCGACTCCTGGCTGCCCGTCACGCAGGCCGAGTACTGGAAGAAGTACGGGAACCAGCTCGAGGACCTGGGCTCCTGGTACGGGCCCACCTCCATCGAGCTGGCGGTCCCGTCCTACGTGAAGGACGTCAAGACCCTCGCGGACCTGAAGGGCAAGGGCTCGCAGTTCAAGGGCCGGATCATCGGCATCGAGCCCAGCGCGGGAGCCATGGGCCTGCTGAAGGACAAGCTGCTGCCCGGGTACGGCCTCGACGGCGAGTACAAGGTCGTCGACGGATCGACCCCGGGCATGCTCGCCGAGCTGAAGCGCGCCTACGAGAAGAAGGAGCCCGTCGCGGTCGTGCTCTGGTCGCCGCACTGGGCGTACGCCTCCTACGAGCTGACGAAGCTGGCGGACCCCCAGGGCGTGTGGGGGCAGGGCGACGGCATCCACAGCCTCGCCCGCAAGGGCTTCGCCGCGGACGAGCCCGAGATCGCCGGGTGGCTGCGCTCGTTCAAGCTGACCGAGGCCCAGCTGACCGGCCTGGAGGCCCGCATCCAGGAGGCCGGCAAGGGCAAGGAGCAGCAGGCGGTGCGGGCCTGGCTCGCCGAGCACCCCGAGGTCGACAAGCTCGCGTGAGCGTGAGCGTGAGCGTGAGCGTGAGCGTGTGCCTGCGCGTGCGGGGGCCGGCGCGCGGAGCTTCCCGTTCTTCGGAC
>NZ_JBSGXB010000572.1:0-2201 GCF_053609185.1 Streptomyces sp. NPDC054956
CGCCAGCGCGATCTCGGCCTTCGCCCGGCCGTCCTTGAAGTAGACGGCGAGGGCCACGATCGTGTGGCCCGTCTCCTCGGACTTCACCGCCAGCTTGTCGATCTCCTCGCGGTGCAGGAGCAGCTTGCGCTTGCGGCGCGCGGAGTGGTTGGTCCAGCTGCCCTGGAAGTACTCGGGGATGTGCGCGGTACGGCGGGAATAGGCCACGCCGGCCCCCGGTTGTCGCCGGTCGTACGGACACCCCGTACGACCACGTACCACCGCGACGACCCGAGGGAACGACCCGACGTGAACCAGGTCCCCACCATCAAGCTCAACAACGGCACGCTCATGCCCCAGCTCGGCTACGGCGTCTGGCAGGTCCCGGACGACCAGGCCGAGCAGGCCGTGGGCTCCGCGCTGGAGGCGGGTTACCGCAGCATCGACACCGCCTCCATCTACGGCAACGAGGTGGGCACCGGCAAGGCCATCGCCGCCTCCGGGGTGCCGCGCGAGGAGCTGTTCGTCACCACGAAGCTGTGGAACGGCAAGTCGGAGACCTGGGGCCGGGACAACGTGCTGCGCGAGTTCGACGCCTCGCTCGCCAAGCTGGGCCTCGACACGGTCGACCTGTACCTGATCCACTGGCCGCGCCCGATGCGCGAGGACTTCGTCGCCATCTGGAAGGCCTTCGAGGAGATCGCGGCGAGCGGCCGCGCCAAGGCCGTCGGCGTGTCCAACTTCCGCCCCGCCGACCTGGAGCGTCTCGGCGCCGAGAGCTCCCTGGTCCCGGCCGTGAACCAGATCGAGCTGCACCCGCTCTTCCCGCAGGCCGAACTGCGCGCCGTGCACGCCCGTCTGGGCATCGCCACCGAGGCCTGGTCCCCGCTCGGCCAGGGCAAGGACCTCCTCACGCTCCCCGCCGTCACCGCGATCGCGGCCAAGCACGGCCGCTCGGCCGCGCAGGTGGTGCTGCGCTGGCACCTGCAGCTCGGCACCATCGTGATCCCGAAGTCCGTGACCCCGTCGCGGATCCGGGAGAACCTGGACGTGTTCGGGTTCGAGCTGGACGCCGCCGACATCGCCGCGCTGGACGCCCTGGGCGCGGGCGGTTCGGGCCGCCGGATCGGCCCCGACCCGACCGAGTTCGACTTCTGAGCCCCGAGCACCGGAGAGCCGTGAGCCCAGTGACCCCCAGGAAGACCGCGAGCAGCGAAAGTCCCGAACCGGCACGACGTCAACCGCCGGACGGGCTGTACCGCATCCGCAACGTGGCCAGCGGGCTCCTGCTCCAGGTCGCGAGCGGCAACCGGGTGGGCGTCGGCCCGGACGGAGAGCCGGCCGCGGCCCGGCAGTGGGAGATCTCGCCGGTCCACAGCGGCGGCGGGATCTTCCACGTGGTCAGCGCGCACAACGGCAAGCGGCTGGACGTGGCCAACGCGTCGACCGAGAGCGGCACCCGGGTCCAGGTGTGGAAGGCCAATGCCTTCGGGGCGCAGGAGTGGGTCGTCGAGGAGCACCTCGACGACCCCGGCGTCGTCTCGCTGATCGCCGTCATCAGCGGCCTGTCCCTCGAGGCGGACACGCAGGGCGACGCCCGCCAGTGCGAGGACGAGGACTCGCCCGCGCAGTGGTGGCGCCTGGAGCCTGTCTGAGGGGGCGGAGGGACCGACGCGGTCCGGGGCCCCGGACCGCGTGTCGCCCCCGCGACCGCCGCCAGGCGGTCAGCCGCGTACGAAGCCCCGCACCAGGTACGTGGGCTCCGCGCGCGGGATGTCCGGCCCGGGCAGGAGTTCCAGCCGGTCCGCGAGCTCGCGTGCGGTGATCCCGCGCGGCCGGACCCGGGAGGCGTACCGCCCGGCGAGCAGCGCGGCGGCGCTCCCGCGCGGGGTGCGCCCCTGCCCGTGCCCGGTGAAGCGGGCTTCGCCGGCGGGGCGCAGTCCCGCGTCGGCCGCGTGGCCGGTGACGTCCTGCGCCCGGTCGGCGGGGGCCGGGGTGAGGTGCTCCGCGAGCACCTCGTCGATGTCGCTGCCGACGTCGTGGGCGGCGTCCTTGTCGACGGTGGTGACGAATACCCCGCCGGGCCTCAGCACCCGCCCGGCCTCGGCGACCACGGCGGCCACCAGGCCGGGTTCGCGCAGCAGGTGCAGCAGCCAGACGGCGCTCACCGCGTCGAGCGAGCCCGAGCGGAACGGGAGCCGGGTCCCTGAGGCGAGTACCAC
>NZ_JBSGXB010000573.1:0-2197 GCF_053609185.1 Streptomyces sp. NPDC054956
TGGCGGAGGAGGCCAACGGCAAGCTCCTCGCCGTGGGGAAGCCCGGCGGCGACGGCTACGCGCAGGTCCGCCTCGACACGAACGGAAACCCGGACCCGAGCCTCGGCGGCGACGGGACGGTGGTCGCCGGGTTCCTGTCCACCTCTCCCCAGGGTGGAGGCGGGATCGCCCAGGGCATGGCGCTCCAGCCGGACGGCAAGATCCTCGCGGTCGGCTACGTGGGCAACACTGCGTTCGACATCGGCGTGGCGCGCTACCTGCCCGACGGCAGCCTCGACACGAGCTTCAGCGGTGACGGCATGGTGACCGCCGACTTCGGCGGCCACGAGTTCGGCAAGGCCGTGGCGGTGCAGCCGGACGGCAAGATCGTCGCCTCGGGTTCCGGTGATGCCGGCTTCGCCCTCCTGCGCTACAACGCCGACGGCAGCCCCGACACCGGGTTCGGCACCGGCGGGCGCACCTCGGTCTCCTTCCCCGGGGACGGCGGAACCGCGTATGCCATGGCGCTCCAGCAGAACGGCAAGATCGTCCTCGCCGGCCGGGGTGACGCCCCGAACACCTCCGAGCTCGGCCAGTTCGGCCTGGCCCGGTTCCACACCAACGGCACCGTCGACACCGGCTTCGGCGGAGACGGCTTCGTGCTCACCGGCTTCGGGGAGATCGGCGAGGCGCGCGGAGTGCTCGTACAGCCCGACGGCAAGATCGTCGCGGCCGGGTACGGGGCGGGCTACGCCTTCGCCCTCGCCCGCTACGTGGGCGGTGACGGGACTCCGCCGCCCCCGCCGCCGGGCGCGGACCTGTCGGTGACGCAGAGCGGTACGACCACGGTGAGCATCAGCGACCGCGCCTCCTACACCGTGACGGTCTCCAACTCCGCGTCCTCCACCGCCACCGCGACCGGTGTCACGCTGTCGGACGCGCTGTCCGGAGCCGGCGTGAGCCTCGTCTCGGCCGCCCCCTCGCAAGGAACCTGTACGACCACCGCGACGGGAGCGAACTGCGCCCTCGGCTCCCTGGCACCGGGAGCGAGCGCGACGGTCACGGTGACGGCAGAGCCCAGGGCCACGGGCACGCTCACGAACACGGCCACCGCCTCGGCGGCCCAGCAGGACCCGGCGGCCGGCAACAACACCGCCACCGCGACCACCTCGGTGAACAACGCCCGCGGCTGCACGATCATCGGCACCAGCGGCCCGGACACCCTGAACGGCGGCTACTTCAACGACGTGATCTGCGCGCTCGGCGGCAACGACACCGTGCGCGCGAGCTACGGCAACGACACCGTGTACGGCGGCTTCGGCAACGACAACATCGACGGGGGCTTCGGCGACGACACGCTGAACGGCGGCCCGGGCAACGACACCCTGACCGGCTACTACGGCAACGACCGCCTCACCACCACCGACGGTGTCGCGGGCAACGACACCGCCAACGGCGGCAGCGGCACCGACACCTGCACCACCGACCCGGGCGACATCCGGATCAGCTGCCCCTGACATCCGGCCCTTCGACGAGAGCCGTCGCCGTCCTCACGGCGACGGCTCTCGCGCGGCGTGTCAGGCGTCCAGGGTGAGATCGGACGTGGGGATGGACTGGCAGGTCAGGACGTCCGTGTCGGGGAGGTCTTCGGCGGGGGTGACGAGGTGGGCCGCCGTGCCCTTCAGGACGGCGCAGGCACAGCTTTCGCACTGGCCGACGCGGCAGCCGCTGGGCATGACGACGCCCGCGGCCTCGCCGAGGGCCAGCAACGGGCCGTCGTCCTTGCGCCAGGTGGCGGTGCGGCCCGTACGGGCGACGCTCACCGTCACCCCGGCCCCGTCGGGGCCCGTCACCTCGCGCCGGACGGGGCGGAACTTCTCGCTGAAGACCTCGAACCGCGGGACGCCCCGGGCCCCGAGGGCTTCGGTGAGGGAGTCGAGCATGGGCGCGGGTCCGCACAGGTAGAACCGGGCGCGGCGGGCGATCAGGCCGGGGTCGATGTCTTCGGCAGTGATGAAGCCGGTGCGGTCGTGGTCGCGGCCGGGGCGGTCTCCCGGTGCGGGGGCGGCGTAGTGGTCGATGATCCGCAAGGCCGGTATGCGGGAGGCCAGTTCGCGCAGCCGGTCGCGGAAGGGGTGGTCGGCGGAGTTGTTGTTCCCGTAGTGGAGGACGACCTCGGGGACGGTGTGCGGGGTGGTGGCGAGGGTTTCGAGGTAGC
>NZ_JBSGXB010000574.1:0-2195 GCF_053609185.1 Streptomyces sp. NPDC054956
TCCGGCGGCTGAGCGGTCCGCCGCCCCGAGCCCGGCTCGAATATCGTGGAAGATTGACGGTCGTTGAATTTTCGCCATATCCTTGATCCGTCGGCGCGCGTTCGGCGCGCGGCCCAGGAAGGATCGACTCATGGCACCCATCCCAGGACCCGATCAGCCCGTGGCGCATCCGCCCGCGGGCCGGCTGCTCGGCGCGGTCGAGGACGGGCTCGCCGTCTTCCGGGCCGTGCCCTACGCCGCGCCCCCGGTGGGCGAACTGCGCTGGCGGCCCGCCACGCCGCACCCGGGCTGGAGCGGCACCCGTGACGCGACCGCCGACGGTCCCAGCGCCCCGCAGCTGTACATGGAGGGCGGCGACCCCGTCCTCGGCGGCCACGGTTCGCCGCCCTTCGACGAGGACTGCCTGACCCTCGACATCTGGACCCCCGCCGTCGACGACGCCCGCCGGCCGGTGCTGCTCTGGATCCACGGCGGCGGCTTCGTCTCCGGCTCGGGGTCGCTGCCGGTCTACTCGGGCGCGACCTTCGCCCGTGACGGGGACCTGGTCGTCGTCAGCATCAACTACCGTATCGGGCCGCTCGGTTACCTCTACACCGGACCCGAGGACGGCCCGGGCGGACCCGACGCCAACCACTGGCTGACCGACCAGCTCGCCGCCCTGCGCTGGGTACGGGAGAACATCGCGGCCTTCGGCGGCGACCCGGACACGATCACCGTCGCGGGCCAGTCCGGGGGCGCGGTGTCCACCGCGGCCCTCGCCGGACTGCCCGAGACCCAGGGCCTGATCCGCCGGGTGATCCTGATGAGCCCGCCCTTCGGGCTCGACCTGCCCGGACCCGACGCATATCTGGAGCGCACCTCCGCGTTCATGGAGCTCGCCGGGGTCAAGACCCCGGCCGAGCTGCGCGCCGTGCCCTGGCCCGACCTGATCGGCGCCACCGGCGGGCTCTTCGCCCTGACGACGCGCTGGGGGTACTGGCCCACCCCGTTCCTGCCCGTGGTCGACGGCGTCACCCTGCCCCGCCATCCGGCCGAGGCCCTGCTGCACGGGGCCGCGGCCGGCATCGAGGTGATGATCGGCTGGACCCGGGAGGAGGCCAACTTCGGCTTCGCCCTGAACGAGGCCTACGCCGAGGCCGACCGGGACCGGGTGACCGCCCGGATCGCGGAGACCTTCGGCGCCGAAGCCGCGCCCGAGGCGTACGCGGCGTACGAGCGCGCCCGCCCGGGGGCCCGGCCGGCCGATGTCCTGATGGACCTCATCACCGACGAGCTCTTCCGGGTCCCCGCCCTCCGGCTGGCCGAGGCGCGGGCCGAGGCGGACCACCCGGTGTGGGCCTACCAGTTCGACCTCCCCGCCGCCGCCTACGAGGGCCGGCTCGGCGCCGCGCACTGCCTCGAACTCCCCTTCGCCTTCGCCAACTTCGACCAGTGGGCCCACGCGCCCCTGACCGCCGGCCTGGACCCCGCCGTCCGCGACGGCCTCGCGCACACCCTGCACGGGGCCTGGATCGCCTTCGCCCGCACCGGCGACCCGAACCATCCGGACATGCCGACGTGGAACCCGTACGAGAAGGACACCCGTACGACGATGCGCTTCGACTCCGTGGTCACGGCCCTGACCGACCTCGCCGGGGACTCCCTGCGCCTGCACGAGAGGGCGCTCGACCGGCCCGCGTAGGGCGGGCCTCCCGCCCCTCCCCCACCGGCCCGCCCGGATGCGCCGGCCACTCCGGGCCGCTCCCGGCCGCTCCGCGGGACCTCTCCGGACCTCCCGCGGAGCGGCCCGCACATCCGGGCGGGCCCGCGCTCCCTTGATCTAACTCGTGTAACCTTCGAAGGGAAGGCACCGAGCCGATCAAAAGGAGCGTCGAGCGACGTCATGGCCAAAGACACTCCTGTTCCGGCGTCCCCGACCAGCGCCGACGTCGCCCGCCTCGCCGGGGTGTCGCGCGCCACGGTCTCCTTCGTCCTCAACGACACGCAGGGCCATCGCGTCGGCGAAGCCGCCCGCGCCCGCGTCCTCGACGCCGCCCGGCAGCTCGGCTACGTACCGCACGCCGCGGCCCGGTCCTTGCGGGCCGGCCGCAGCAATCTCGTCCTGATGCCCTCGTCGATCTCCGCGGTCGGCCGGCTCGTCAGCGACTGGGTGGACGATCTGCACAGCGAGCTCGAGCGGCACGGCTACACCGCCG
>NZ_JBSGXB010000575.1:0-2175 GCF_053609185.1 Streptomyces sp. NPDC054956
CGAGCGGGAGGCGGCCAGCCCTCGCCCTTTCCATGCATGCATACATCTCGGGTGCCCCGCGCAGCGGCGTCGACAGTGGACGGCCACCTGATGGGCTGGGGCCGGCGGGACGGCCGAGCCCCATGCCGGGAACCCGCGCATCGCTGCCTGCCGGACCTCCGTGTCCGGGTTGCCAACAGTGGTAGCAGGCATCGTGCGGCGGCTGAAGCCTTGAATCTCCTCAGGACGACGCGCGGACCTCAGGGGATCGCCGTGAAGCGGCGCGCCGCCGGGTCGAAGCGCGCGATCGACAACTGACGCCTCCCGTAAGGGTGGGCCGCCGAGTAGTCGGCCGTGCCCTCGACCCCGGGTACGTGGAAGAGGCCCAGCGAATCGCCCGCCGCCTTCAGCGTCCGGTAGTTCAGGTCCTGGCCGGCCTTGGACGCCACCGCCCGGAACAGCGAAAGGTTCTGGCAGGCCGTCAGGATCGAGGTGTGCAGGTCCGGCGACCCCTGCGGCTTGGTCTCCGGGGGCAGGACGGTGCCCCGCCGGGACGGGTCCGCCCGGTAGAGGTCCTCCAGGCAGGCCTGGTACTCGGGGTCCTGGAAATCGGAGCGGACCCCCGCCGCCGTGGCTCCGGCCAGCACCGACCAGTCGTGCGGGGCCTGGTCGGCCGCGTACAGCGCACCCGAGCCGAGGTCCGGGAAGAGGAGGCGGGGCCGCCACGGGGTCTTCTCTATCTGGGTGCCGATCGAGGTGGAGATCGGGCCGATGGTGAAGACGGTGTCCGCGCCCGCCGCCCGGAACCGCTCCACGATCACCGCCGACTGCTGGGCGACGGCCACCGTGTCGTTCGGCGGCGCGTCCAGGGTGGCCGTCTCCACCGGAGCCGAACCGGCCTGCGTCAGCGCCGACTTGGCCTTCTCCACGTCCTTGGGCGCCAGGACGCTGCCCACCACCGCGATCTTCCGTCCCTTCAGCAGATCGCCCTGCTCGGCGAATTTCGCGACCGCCGCCGTGATCCCGTCCCCGCCGGCCGTGCTGAACCACGGGGCCTTCGCCCGCGCCCTGCCGACGTCCGTGATCGCCCCGCCGAACACGGCCGTGCGCTGGGTCTCCACGTAGCACAGCGGATCGTCCGAGTTGAAGAAGCCGAGCGCAGCGAACACCTTCTCGTCCTGGGCGAGCCGGGCACACGCCTCCTGCGCGGGCGCCGGGCCGACCGGGTTGATCTTCGCGTAGACGGGGACGATCCGGCGGCCCTTGATACCGCCCTGCTCGTTGATCCGCGCGATGACCGCGTCGTACGCCGCCACGTAGTCCCCGTGGTCGATCTGGACGAACTGCCGGACGGCCTCCAGGTCGGGATAGGTGATCCCGATCCTGATGCTGTCCGCCGTGACCCCCGGCGCGACGGCGGGCATCGCGGCGTCGCCCGCCGGATCCTGTGGAGGCGCGACGCACCCGGCCACGGCCGTCAGGGCCAGGCACAGGGTCAGGGTCAGAGGCAGAGCCAGGGGCAGGGCGAGCGCCGGGCCCCCGGCCCGGCCGGTGCGCAAGGGCGGTCTTCTCATCGGACCCTCCGGGAGCGTGGTGAGGCAACGGGCTGGGTGGGCACGGTCGTCGGCGCGGGGTGGTGGGGCCCACCTCCGAGATAGCTCGCGATCACGGCCGGGTCCCCGCGTACGGCCTGCGGCGGGCCGGAGGCGATCACCCGGCCCTCGCCGAGGCAGTACACGCGGTCGCTGATGCCCATGATCAGCGGCATGTCGTGCTCGATGACCAGCAGCGCGGCCCCCGACTCGCGGCAGACGCGCTGGATCAACGGCCCGAAGGCCTCCGTCTCGCGCTGTGCCAGCCCGGCCGTCGGCTCGTCCAGGCACAGCAGCCGGGGCCGCAGCGCGAGCATCCCGGCCAGGCCCGCGACGCGCCGGGTGCCGGTGGACAGGTCGGCGACCAGCGCGTCGGCCGCCTCGCCGAGACCGAGGAACCCGATCAGCTCGTCGGCCTCGGCGCGCAGCGCCCGCTCCGAGCGCGGGCCACCCTTGCCGGGCCGCCCCCGCACCGCGATGCAAACGGCCTCGCGCACCGTCAACTCCGGGAACAGCGAGGCGTTCTGGAATCCGCGGCCGAGCCCGGCCCGGGCCCGGCGGGCGGGGGAGAGGCGCGACAGCTCCCGGCCGGCCAGGGTGACGG
>NZ_JBSGXB010000576.1:0-2171 GCF_053609185.1 Streptomyces sp. NPDC054956
CCGCCACACACTGTGTGGCGGGGGCCCCTCGGCTTTGTGGTGCTCGGCCCGGCTTCGTCGTATCCGGCGGAGCGGGTCGGAGCCGGTCGGACCGGGTCAGGGGGCGATCGGCGGGCGGTAGCCGGCCTCCGGACCGGACGCGGGCCCGGGCTGCCGGTCCTCGCGGATGACCTCGCCCTGGACGACCTTGCCGTCGGGGTAGTGGATGCGGGCCTGCTGGAAGGCGTCGCCGAAGGTGCCGGCGGGCGCGGAGGCCATCTTGCGCTCCAGGGTGCGGGCGGCCCGGCGGCCCGCCAGGGCCCTGACGGGCGGGAGCAGGAGGAGCAGGCCCAGCGCGTCGGAGAGCAGGCCCGGCATCATCAGGAGCAGGCCGGCCAGCATGGTCAGGCCGTTGCCCGTGCCGGGCTGCGGCGCGGTGGGCTGTACGCCCGCCTGGGCCTGCTGGAAGGTGTCGGTCAGGTTCTTGAAGGCGCGCCGCCCGGCCCGCTTGATGACCACCGCACCCAGCACCAGGCCGCCCGCGAGCAGCAGGGCGACGGCCCCGCCGCCGACCGCTCCGGCGACCAGGCTGAGCAGCCAGATCTCCAGGATCAGCCAGGCCGCGATGGCCAGGGGAAGCATCGTACGGGCGGGCGAACGCCGCCGGGGGGCCGTAGAGGTCGGAACTCCGGTCGTCATACCCCCCAGTGTGCCTGGGCCGGTGTAAAAGCGTCCTCAGTCGGAGGTACCGGACATCCCCTAGGGGGCGGCGGCGCGGGTGGCCGGGCGCCACCGCCCCGCCGGCCACCGCCGCGCCCGCAGGACCACTGCAGCGCCCTTGGAGGGCTGCCGAAGGACTGCTGGAGGGCTACCGAAGGCCTACTTGCCGAAGACCTTGCCGGTCAGCTTGTCCGCGTGCTCCTTGAGGCCCCACTGGGTGACCCGCCACAGGGCCTCCACCACGATGTCCTTGCTCATCTTGCTGTCGCCGAACTCGCGCTCGACGAAGGTGATGGGCACCTCCACCACCCGGAAGCCCTTGCGGACGGCCCGGCGGGCCAGGTCGACCTGGAAGCAGTAGCCCGCGGAGGCGACGTCAGCCAGGCCCAGGCCTTCGAGGGTCTCGCGCCGGAAGGCGCGGTAGCCGCCGGTGACGTCGCGGATCGGAACGCCGAGCATCAGCCGGGAGTACGTGGACCCGCCCCGGGAGAGGAACTCGCGGCTCTTGGGCCAGTTGACCACCCGGCCGCCCGGCACCCAGCGGGAGCCCAGCACCAGGTCGGCGCCCTCCAGCGCGGTGAGCAGCCGCGGCAGCTCCTCGGGCTGGTGGGAGCCGTCGGCGTCCATCTCCACGATGACGCCGTAACCGTTCTCCAGGCCCCAGCCGAAGCCCGCCAGGTAGGCGGCTCCGAGCCCTTCCTTGCCCTTGCGGTGCAGGACGTGCACGTGCTCGTCGGAAGCCGCCAGCTCGTCGGCGAGCTTTCCGGTGCCGTCCGGGCTGTTGTCGTCCGCGACCAAGATGTGGGCCTCGGGTACAGCCGCGCGGACGCGGCCGACGATCAGCCCGATGTTCTCCGCCTCGTTGTAGGTCGGAATGATCACCAAGGCCGTGCCGAGCGGTCCGTAGCTTCGCTGTCCGCCGTCGCTCACTGATTCCCCTTTTTGCGTTCTCGTACATCCTGTACGCCGTCTCGCAGAGGATGATTTTAGAACAGCGATCGGGGCCCGCGGTCCTTCGGGCCGGACCGGCTCCCGCTGGCTGCGGGCCGCCTGACCGTTGTCTACTGGACCGCAGGGCCCCGATCCGAGGCCACCCACCCCCAAGCTCCTCAGGAGTTGGGGGGACTCCCGTCCGGCGAAACCTTCCCTCGCCCCCGAGGCGCGGGCGCGGCTGAGCGAACGGCTCCGTCCGGATCGGACGTCCGGTGGTGGACCCGGCCGAACCTATCCGGGTCCGGGCGCACTCACCGAACCACGGCCCCCCGGATCACCCCTGTGGCCGTACGAATACCTCCCGGCCGCCGACGACGGTGGCCAGGCAGACCGGCAGGTCCGCGCCGGGGGTCAGGTCCGGCAGCCCGGGAGTGCCGGAGCGCGGGTCCGTGGACCAGCGGGCGACCCGGTCGTCGGGGGCCTGGACCACCAGTTCCGCCGTCCGCCAGATCGCGTAGTCGGCCGGGGCGCCCGGGACG